>DASZHC010000102.1:0-3682 GCA_035938215.1 Chthoniobacterales bacterium | reverse complement strand
CGCTCTGAGGAGCAGGTAGCGTTTTTCGTGCCGCCGCCGCCGCGCTCTGAGGAGCAGGTAGCGTTTTTCGTGCCGCCGCCGCCGCGCTCTGAGGAGCAGGTAGCGTTTTTCGTGCCGCCGCCGCCGCGCTCGGGTGAGCAGGTCGCGTACCTGATGCCGCCGCCCCTGCGTTCGGGTGAGGACCTAGCGTGATGCCTTTGGAAGGCACGCCTTTCAGGAACAACTGGCGGTGGAAGCTCTTAAGCGTCTGGAGGGGCGTTGCTCGCAACGCCCGGTCGGAAATGATCAGTCGGACGGCGCGGAGACCGTCCCTCCCATGAAAAGCGAACATCGGCGAAAATGCCCAGGGCTATGCACCGCATGGCATCTTTTTCTAGTGCACAAGTCACAAAACCGCAGGCACTTGTGAACGCCGGCCCGCCGCGGGAGCGCCTTCGGGTTTATCAGGAACACGCCGCCTGAGTTTTATAGAAAGATCAATAGAAAGATCAAAAATTCGGGGAACCAACTACATCTCAGTGGTGCTTGAATGAGCTGCTACAACCTTCCAACCGTCATCGAACTTTTGCAGGGTGGTCGTTGTGTTGCCAACAACCTTCCTTTTCGACTCGGGGAATGAAAGGGACCACCAAGTCAGAGCCAGAGCAATGTCAGGCTTCAGAAACTTCACCTGGACCCGAGCAGGGGTCACAAAGCCCATCGAAACGCGGTTCGGATAGCCGTTGATGTAGGTATCATGCATCTGCTGCCAGCCGTTAAATTGCTCGGAATCAACGAGGATCAGAAGCTCAGGGGATTTCCAGAAGTACGCTAGATACCCCTCGATATCGTGGGCATTCCACCGATCCAGCATTTGAAGAAAAACCTCGTAGATAATCTGCGCATCAGACTTGGTCGAAGTCTCCTTCGCGCCAAGAGAGTCAAATTGCCAGCCGTTGTTGTCCTGTGCTTGAACCGACAGGCAAAGGCTGACGAGCATGACTGAAATGACTTTATGTAGACGCGACCTACGCATGAGTAGCATTGCTAATAGCCAATTAATTCTGTTGCGCCATCTTTTTTTTTATAATTTTTGTCGATAATTATGGAACCAAGACACCCAAAGGGAGTAGACGACGCCTTCAAGATCCATAATTTTTTTTCCTAATGGCTTGAATGCGTCGGCTAAGGCCCCCCTTGGGATGCAATCGGTTTCATCTCTATACGTAACTCGCCACAAAAACTTTAGGAATCTTCTTTATCCCAAAGGTGACGCCGAGCATTGCGGATGCTAACGTCGGCTGGATGATCTCCTTGCAGTTTGACGCCGGCACCGTTCCTGACGGCTACAAGGTTTTAGCGCTATGGCCGGAAGATGCAAACCCCATTTTGATCTGTCTCCTTGTGCAGATCAACCGATCTGAGGGATCCGCTCCATTCGTCCTTCTGCGGGAAGCCTCCGACGCGTCTGTTTATCTGGGCTGCCTCGCCGATTTCTCGGGCCATCCAAAGGCCTGGATCGAAATCTGGCTCCAGAATGTTGACCGGTGCATCTTCAGTTGGCGTGCTCAACTTGAGGCCTTGACAAATGCGTTCTGGGACCGCCGGTGGAGCGAGCGGGTGGCATCGATTCGGTCCCTAAAACGCCAATCGATTATCGAAACAGGATTCGAAACCAGGCATCCGGCGCCGGTCCTTATCGATCTTGTTAAGGGTTCGGTCATTCATCCCATTGAACCGATCACGAACCGCGCGTTGTCTCTCTGCCTGGACGAGGCGGCCCTGGCACGAGCCGGTCTGCCTTCCTACGGATCGTCGCTTCATCGATATCTGTGGAATGGCCCGGCGGATAAGGAGGTTGTCTTCTTCGCTGCAACAAGTGGCGCGCCAAAGCCTCCAGGCGTAAGACTATTTGCAGATTTATTTGGAGACCTGAGTCCTTTCAACCTGGCGTGCGGATTGATCATGGTCCGTCCACTGGCGCCGCTGGGGCTGGTTGAGTTTGCTGACTTACTAAGTGGCAAGCCTTGGCCAGGCTTCCATTCTGGACGCGTCTCGTTTCGCCTCGACGGAGCGTACTCGGATCTTGGGGATCCGGAAGCGATACAGCAGAGAGGGGGACATCTCTTCAGTGGGAGATCGGGTAGAAGCGGTCGACTGCTTGAGGTTTTTCATCTCAAGCTGAATCTGATTCTGCAAATTCTCACGGAAGTGCGGACTGCGATCGGCTTGCAGCAACTACCTTTTTTGGCCTTGAACGCAGAGAGTTTTCGAGTTCAGCTTTCTGAAATAGGCACTGGGCTGCCGTTGTTTTGGGGTGCCCGAGTTGATCTCGGCGAGGCTTCCTGCGCACTTCCCTTATCAGTGGGGAACGGAGAAGCGCGCTATTTTCTCCCGGCTGAATTACCTGAGCAATCGATCTATAAACAGCAAACGCGCAGCGTCCTGGAACGAGGATTTGCGACTGTTCGGATTCGAAAGGTACTTCCTCCGGAATTAGATGGCAGAAGAATTGAAGCGACATTGGCTACTGACGAGCGGCTGACGGTAGCCGCGAGCGATTTGATTCATGTTCGGTTACCCCTGGCCTCGGGGCGCGTTGACCTTTTTGGAAGGGTGGACGAATCGCAGGCGCTCGCAGCCGGCGAGACGCGCTTCAGGACGCTGCCCCAAAAATTTCCAGAATCGATTCAAAATGCACTTGAATTGGTTGCGGGAACGCCTGTCGGAAGCGCGAGCTTTGAGGTGCTGCCATTGCTTTCCTCGCCTTGCGACATGCATGCCATCGCGGTTCTTGCGACCCGAATTCTACTTGTAGACGAAGAAACCACGCTTCCAGTCGCATTGGACGAAATGTTGAGCCTTGCACGCCAGGTCGCAGGCGAGTTCACACCCGAAGTTTCGCTAGGAGACAGACTTTTAAAGATTGTGGATCGAGACCCGCGTTGGGCAATCTCACTTGGTCCGCAGCGACTAATGCGGGAGACGACCGCCCAGGATGTCGCGCTACGGGTTCTTCCCGTTGACCTATGGTGGAAAACGCTGGGCCTTGTTGTCAGACTCTTTCCCGGAATTGGACCCGACAGCATCTGTAGAGATTTTGGAGATGCTCCGGACTCGGCACTGGACCATATTTTTGAGGAGGCGATCAATGATATCAATATTTTACTCTTGAGATCGCGTAGCCTGGTGGTGGCGGATTGGAGCCAGAACCTGGAGATTCACGACGCTATCTACGAGGTAATATCCAAAAAACAGGCTTGAGGGGAGTTGCTTGCGACTCCCGCGGATTCGCCAGTGCCAACCAAATCATCCTTTAACGTGCAGCGGGGCGTTGCGAGCAAACGCCCCAGAGGCTTACGAGGTTCCGCAACCGGTTCCTGAGGGGCGTGGCCCGTTCAGGTCTCCGGGTCGATTGACTGACGCCGGCCACAAATTCGAGGTCAAGGCAATACCGCCCATACCTCGACAACACGATTTTTTGCGAGTTGCCGAGGATCGAGGAGATCTGTGCCGCCCATGGGAACCACATGCATCACGTTCTGGACGCCGCACTGGTCGCGTAAAGCCTCCATCACTGCCTGCGCCCGGCCGGTTGAAATCTGGAGGTTCCTCTGATCATCGCCTTGTTTGTCCGCATAGCCAAGAATCACGAGCACCAGCGTTGGGTCATCGAGCATCTTCTTGATTTCAGGCCGTTCCA
>DASZHC010000101.1:0-12671 GCA_035938215.1 Chthoniobacterales bacterium | reverse complement strand
CGATCCATCGGCTTTCATATGCCGATTTTATCAGAATTAAGAACCCTGACACAGGGCAAATTTCCTTAGGGGGAAACAAAATTATCAGCAGTCACAAAAACACTGAAAAATGCAGCTGATGTAGGGACGGGAACAGAAGGCTCTTGCCCGATTGCAAGCCGCTCAATACTCCGTAGATAAGGACGCTAAGAAAAGCGCGAGGGGACGCTAGGAAGATTGCCCCATGACCACCAGCGATTCAATAAATCCTCTCGGATCCGGAGAAACTGATCAGATTGATCCTGTCGTCGCCGAGGCGTTGACGCCTTATCAAGTTGAGTGGCTTTCAAGGCAGTGCAAGGATCTTGGGCTTAAAAGGCTCCAGATACTCCGCCAGGCGCTTTTTGAGTGGATCGATGAACACCCGGATTATCAATTTTCTGCCAACACTTTTGGGTACGTGATGCGCGTTGCACTGGAAAACTATATGAACCGGCATGAGGGCGACTTCGTACCTGTCGGGCCGCGCACACTGTGAACCGGCCTTTGAAACAGCCCTGGTTGGCTAACGCAGAGTTGACCGTGGCAAGCCGTAGAAAACGGAACATTTCTGGTCGTGGCTTGAATATTTTCCGGGAGATTGATGTTTTCGTAACCGTCCGTCCTTCGCCGGGAGTCATTTTTTAATGAGAAGCCAACTCTCCGGCTCTGCGTAGGATGCTCTACGGTTGAGCGCAATTCTTCTGCAAAACGGCGAAGAACTGTGGAAGCGTAAACGCCTTGTTTCCCAGGAGAAGCGTCAGAATGCGACAGCACGAAAAACAGCGAAAAACGGCTATTTAGATTATGACGGCGCTGTTGCCAGCGCGACCTCAATACCCTTACATCTCGCTGGTCTGAGGCGCGGCCTGGCGGGCTTAAAGATTCAAGTGGTCGCGGAACTCGTCTTCAAATTTTTCGATATCTTCGGCGGTTGCCGCCGAGATGCAAAAGTAGTTCAGACCCGCCTGATTCCAGCCGCAGAAGTGGTAGCCGCGATCCGACTGAACGTCGAGGTCGATCTTCCTATTGGCAACCGGCCAGACAAAAACATTGATAACCTGGCTGCCATGCCGATAAACAATCGCCGCCACAGGACGCTTATCGAGCATATCGATTCGGCCGCCAACAAGAGTGTAACCTTCCTGAGCCAGGTCCGCAACGGGAGGGGAATAGTCCAATTTCCCGTTAAACCACGGTCTGACAATTTGCCGGTCGCTTGAGGTCACATCGACCAAATGATCAACCATGAGGGAACACGCATGGTTAGCTATCGCCTGGCTGATCAGTTCCTGATTTCTGTGGGGCCCATAAGTTCTAAATGCTGATGCAAGGACAAAGCCGAGCACAAGAATAGCCGCTGCGTATATCAGTGGCCGCCTTAACCGAAATAACCAATGCGATTCGGGCGCGGATGCCTCTCTTAGCGAAGCCCGGATTTTGGCTTTCAGTTCTGCGGGTGCTTTATACATTGGCAACGTCGCGCGGACAAGGGAGCTGAAGCCGGCAATCCTATCAGCTTCCTCTCGGCAATCAGGGCAGCTGTCCAAATGCTTTTGTATCTCGGGTCGGGCCGTCTCATCGAGTTCACCATCAATGTAAGCGTCCAGAAGCCGGCTGACTTCATCACAATCCATTGGCGGCCCTCCTCGTTTTAACCTGCGCAAACTCCTCTCGAAGGCGCCGGCGAGCCCGACTCAGGCGAGACATTACAGTCCCAACAGGCACACCGAGTGACAACGCCAACTCCTTATAGGATAAACCCTCTATTTCGTATAAGATGATAACCTCTCTAAATTCCGGCGGCAGACGTTCGAGTGCACCACGCAGATCTTCCTTTTGCTTTTCCACCCGATGCTCGCTAGCAGATTGATCGATCGAAATGATTTCCGCATGTTTCTCTTCAACGTATGGCACCCATTTCTGGTCCGACGCACGCTTATTAAACCAGGTGTAAGCGGCGTTTCGGACAATCGTCAGCAGCCAAGCCCTTCCATTCTCTCCACGGAATCCGTGAAATCCCTTAAACGCCCGGATATAAGCCTCCTGAACCACATCCTGCGCGTCCTGATCATTTTGAAGGATCCAGCGCGCAAGATTATATGCTGCGTCGAGGTGAGGCAGAAAAATCTCATCGAACCGTCGCCTTTCGTCTCCCATTACCTTGTGAACTTTCGGCTTCGCCAATTTATTCCCGAAATGCCGCAACGAACACGCTATCAGTGGTGTCTCTCGTTCCGAGACGACCGTTCTCGGGAGGCAGAGAGGTAGATGCCGGATCTCCGAGCCGGCCCATTTTGATCGCAACGAATGGCATGTTATTTCGGGGACAGGACACTAGAGAGGCAGGGCCTCCCGTGCCGTCCAATTTTTTTCCTGCCCGCTCGAACTGAAAATGATCAGTCGGACGGCACGGAGGCCGTCCCTCCCATTAATAGAAGAACACCGGCGAAAATGACCCTTATCGGCGAGCAGCTCGGGATCTGCCGCAACCGTGGGTTACGTATTGCGCGGATCTATTCCAAGTTTCTTGCGCAAGGCACAGAGCCGCAGGCATTTGTGGACGCTGGCTATGCGGCCACCATGACTACGATGATGATCTGGCCATCGCGCCAATTCGGACCCCTGATAAACAGAGGGCTGCCCCGGCTCACACGGGCTTGCGTCTCGATTATCGGTTGCTCACCCTCAACAAACAGAAGTTTTATCAGGTACTTGCCGTCCGAGGCACCCGTCAGGCTTGTAAGAACAATTTTCAGATCGTCGGAAAAGACGAGACCCGCTTCCTTCTGCGCCTGAAGCGGGGTCTGTCGCTGAGCCATCAGACAAAAACGCGAATAGCCGAAAGCGCTGCTCATACGTGCGTCGTAGCCGCTGAGGCGCTGAGGCAATGAACTGCCTTGCCCTGCATCGGACGCGTAAATTAAACAGGCCCAGAAGGTCTCGGCAGCTTGGGCAGGGAGCGTCAAGAAACCAAAGAGAATGGCGAAAAAGAGCATTGTCACGCAGGTCTGACGCCTATAGCCGTGACCGCTCGCCTCAAATATCCCCATCGTCCAACTATCGATTCAAATCCTTATCAGCCGGCAGCTTCTGCAATCCCTCGATTTTGATGATCGTCATGTCTTTTTTATTGTCGACCGTCGCCTTAACGTTGGGATCGCGAGTTTTCGTTTTCAGCACGTCAGCTACATAGCCGGAGCGCGGATCAGAAAGGTCGCCGTGAGGAATGAGAGCCACAAACATTGCCAAGCCAAGGCCCGAAACACAAATGCCGCCCCAAGCGATGCGAGGCAAACCGAGCCAGCCTCTGCGCAAGAAGCGCCGCGGAAACGATTCGCGCCCGATTTGCGCCATGATCTGGGCATTAAAGAAATCAGGATATTCTAAAACACGTGACTCGAGACCTTGTCTCAACAATCGCTTCAATTTCAGAAACTGCGCTTTCTGCTCCTGAGCGGATGGATAATCATTTTCAAATGACCGCGCTTCTTCGGCGCTAAGTTCGCCGTCGAGCCACGCGGTGAATTTTTCCTCAAAGGGTTTCATAGAGGTCCTTGAGCATGCTCTGCAGTTTTTTTCGTGCGTAAAATAAACGCGACATCACCGTGCCAAGCGAACAACTGAGGATCTCTGCTATTTCATTGTATTGCAAATCTTCAATTTCCTTCATCACAATTACTGCCCGATGTTCCGGTGATAGTTTTCCAATGGCTTCATCGATCCGTTGTCTGATTTCGCGGTGCTCCAGTTTTCTATAGGGAAGCGGGACAGACGAAGGGGTTGTTCGCGAGCCCGGTTCCACATCGACGGCAGCAATCCTATCGTCGAATTCAGCCTCGCCGCGAATACCCTTCCGGCGAAGCGAATCAATCGTGACATTGGTCATGATGCGGTAAAGCCACGTATAAAACGAGGACTCTCCCTTAAATCGGTGAATCGATTTCCAGGCTTTCAGGAATCCATCCTGAGCGAGATCCCAAGCGTCCTGTTCGTTTTGGACCATTCCGTAGATCATGGTAAAGACCTTGCCACGATACCGGGTGACCAAATCGTCGAAAGCGCTCGAATCTCCAGCCTGACACCGTTTCACCAGTGCAACGTCATCTGGTTCACCTGCATCAATAGCACTGCGACCCGCCTCAAGTTTAGACGCGTGTATTTCTACTTCATTCAATGCGAATTCTTCCTGGTTGCCAAGCTTCAGGGACCATAGCGTCTGCGCCATTCCGCCCTGAGATCCCCCATCATGACAATGATGCTGTCGCGAACCTGGAAAAGTCGAAGATGAAGCTCTTCGTGCTGCCGAAGCTTCAGAATGCCATCGCGATTCATCTGCGTGGCTGCCTCGATGGCGGTGGAGATCGCGCGAAGCGCCCGCTTAAGGTAGGCGATCGTCATACCAATCTCTTCGGTTTCCTGGTCGCTAAGCGCGGCGGCAAGCTTCGCGCTCGCGACGGCGACGTGTGAGGCCAACTTTACGCCCACCGGATTCGACGCTGCATTGGGAACTTCGTCGAAGAGTTGATCAATCCAGACAGTGAGGGAAAAAGCGTTCTGGTAAAGAGGATGTGACTCGAATACTTCCTGAGTGTCCTCTTCGGTTTCATTTTCCAGCTCGAAATCGGGCTGAAAACCAATTTCCTCCACTTCCTCGGCGGGCTGGTCGAGAAGATGGGTCCAGCCCATCTCCTGGGCAATGATCTGGTCGCGATTAGGATCATCGATATATTTCTCGAACAGCTCCATGTAACGCTCTGTCTTGCTGTCCTGTTGCTGGAGAAACCGCTCCCAATCGTACTCGTCCCAAGCACGTTCTGGCTCATCATAGAAATCAGCCATACGCGTTCCTTTATCTCAGGTTGTCGGAAGCTGCAAAGCTTTTGTCTCGGATCACTTGTAATCGGAGTTGGCCGCAAGCGGCATCGATGTCGTGCCCTTTTTCCCTTCGAATTGTGGCGTCCACGCCGTTCCTGCGCAGCGCACGCAAAAAAACCCGTTGACGCATTTCGGAAGGACGCTTCCAGCTGAGACCTTCGACAATATTGTAGGGAATCAGGTTCACCTTTGCCTCCAGCCGGTTAGCAAGCCTGGAAAGTTCCACCGCCTGATCCAGGTGATCGTTAACCTGATCGATAAGGATATATTCAAACGTAATCCTTTGGCGTTTTCGTTCCCTGTAGTATGCACACGCGCTGACCAAGGATGCGACATTGAACCTGCGGTTAATCGGCATGATTTTCTGACGAACTTCATCGGTTGCGCCATGCAGGGAAATTGCAAGGCGCATTTGCAGAGGTTGCTCAGCCAGTTCGCGAATTCGCGGTACGAGGCCGCTCGTCGAAATCGTGATATGGCGCGCACCGATCCCTACGCCCCACCCTGCATTGATAATTTCGATCGCTTTCAACAGATTTTCGTAATTGGCCAACGGTTCCCCCATCCCCATAAACACGATATTGTTTATTTTCTCGCCACTGAGACTCTCCACCCGAAGGATCTGTTGAACGATCTCCCCGACTTTGAGATTTCTTGTCCATCCATCCAATCCGCTCGCACAAAACTTGCAACCGAAGGCGCAGCCAACCTGCGTCGAAACGCAGATCGTCTTGCGATCGGCGGCCGATCCGTAGAGCGCAGGACTTGCCGGAATCAGCACCGACTCAATGAAGGTTCCGTCAGAAAGCGCAAGGAGAAATTTCCGGGTTGAATCTTCGGAACCTGTCTGCCGAACGCAGGGGAGCGGTTCGGCGCGAAATTCGCTGTTGAGAGTTCGGCGCAGGCACTCGGGGAGATCGGACATTTCCTGGAATCGAGAAATCCGCCGTTGGTAAATCCAGCGAAAAACCTGCCTGGCGCGATAGCGGGCTTCCCGCTTCACGGCGAGCCACGACTCGAGTTCGTCGAGTGAAAGATCGTATATCGAAGGCCTCTCTTGCATCTCTCCAGCCGGCACGCCATCAAACATATCAGCATCGCTCCAAATCATACGCAGTAAACCTCGCGTTTGGACGCGAAAGCCGCAGGGTTCCCATCAAAAACCGCTGGACTAATCGCTCGGCGTGACCCATTCGTTGCGGCCTATCATCATGAAGTGCCACGAGATCTGCAGCAGAGTTTCGCCGGAGCTAATGAACGCCGTATTTGTGTTCCTTCTCGAGCATGAGAAACCGGTCTACAAAGCAATGATTCAAAATATTGCTTCCCGCAGAAAGCTTCGGCCGATTTTCATTGAACGAAAGCCGAAGAGCGAGCGACACCTCTGGCTTCAACAGGCGCTTTCCTCGAAGAGTTCCGATGACCTCACCGTTCAATTGTTCCAGATCTGGTTGCTCGGCGCGCACAAGGAAATGATTTGTGACTTCCTCGACCTGCTTGGAATCAAACACGATGGGAAAGGCGTTGTTGATGATCTTCCTCCCGAACCAACCCGAGAAGCTCTCACGGAAGCCATCAGGAACCTTTTAGAAAAGCATTCGCGCGAAATCGTCGCTGTCTATCTTCACGCGTTTCAAGCAATGGACGAAACCGGTTGGTCAACTTTGGATGAGATTCTTTCGACCGACCCCCGGATCGCGCTCTAACCCCAATATTTCCTAACCTCAGGGACCGCAGCCCTCCAAGCCTCCACCGAAACGGATGGGCATTGCTATACCGCGCCGGACCACACAATTAAATTACCTACAGAGAAGGGGCTCTAAAAAAAGCGACAAAAAGGAAAAAAGTGAAAGTCATAATGTCCGTTTGACAGCATTTACTAGTACAGACGGGCTGAGATGCTCGTATTAGCGGCCCGTGGTATTTCTAATCGACAGATTGCTTTGGAGCTAGGCCCTAACACGCATGTGGTTCGTCGGGTGCGCAAGGATTTGCCGGGCACTTACTTAGAATGCTTCAAGCCCCGGATACAAGTCTATCACCGATCATCATTAACTCAATCGGGTCAGAAGACCGCTGGCACCTGCAGTCGGCTCAGCTCTGAATCGTGCAATACAACTTTTACATTAACGACCAACGTTGCGGTCGGATGTTCGTTTCAGCACGCGTTGCCTGAATCAACACGAGTGCTTGGTGGGATATCTGCCGACCGTAGAACAGGTGACCCATAGGAGTTAAAAGCCTTTTAACAGAGATCGCCGATTTCCTTTGGGAAGCCGTTCGTCGGCCCATGAGTCACCACGTAGTACGAAGTTATACGATAGAACCAATGACCAGCTAACACTCGATGAAATTGAGAAGGTTTCGGTTTGATAGGACTTGGCTGGGCCTGGATAGCCGGCCAGAACACATCAAGGAGGTCGCCGAGGCCTCGCTCAAGGGACTTAAGGTCGATGCCATCGATCTGTTCTTCTTCGTGACGGGCTCAAAGACCCCTTACGAGTTGCGCGGGCGCTCCCCTTTGGCTTTGGGAGCGGAAATGGACATGATCCATATCGATCTTGCCGTGGATCAGTGTCTAGCCAGCGTTTGAAATGGTCTACCAAGACAAGGCTGGCGAAATATGCGGCCTAATCTCCAAGCTGCCCAGCGGGAACGTTATTGGCGCTGTTTCGAACGCAATCTCAAATTCAGCATTTCGACGGCCGCAGCAAAAACAATCGCAAAGTAGATATATCCTCGCTCGACGTGCTGGCCAAATCCGTCTGCAACAAGAACAACCCCGATAAGGATCAGAAATGCCATGCCAAGCATCCGGATTGTCGGATGCATCTCAACAAAATTGCTCACAACCCCGGCGGCAACCAACATCACAACCAAAGCGATTGTCACGGCGGCGATCATCACAGGTAAATGTTGCGCCATTCCGACGGCGGTAATTACGGAATCGAGTGAAAAAACGATATCAAGCAGGAGGATTTGAATAATTGTTTGAGCAAAGCCGCCGTGCAATTTAGCATCCGGCCTTCTTTGCTCGCCCTCAAGTTTTGCATGAATTTCCTGGGTGCTCTTTGCGATCAGAAATAGGCCGCCACTAAGAAGGATCAGGTCCTTTCCACTGAATTCATGGGAGAAGAGAACAAATAAAGGATTTGTTAAGCCCATCAGCCACTTAATGCTGACAAGAAGTAAAATCCTTGTGACAAGTGCAAGACCAAGACCGAGCGTGCGGGCTCTGGCTTGTTGTGCGCGCGGAAGTTTGCTTGTGAGGATTGAAATGAAGATGACATTGTCAATCCCGAGGACGATCTCTAGGAAAGTCAATGTGACGAGACTGGCCCACACATTTGGGTCGGCGACCCAGCTTATCCATTCCATGCAGCGTGCCGCTCACTACCCGGGGAGTCCGGTGCTGTCAATTTCCAGCCTCCGCCGGAGAAGGCTACACCGATTTCCCAGACGGCACACTCATTCATTTTCCAGTCTTTCATGAAAACTTATCGTAGAGAACTCTGGTTTGAAGCAAAGCAACGTCGCCAACTTTTTCGGATAACTCCTCAGATTCACGAGTGCGTGCGGGAGAGCGGAATAAAAGAAGGCCTCGCCCTCGTGAACGCCATGCATATTACGGCAAGCGTATTCATCAATGACAACGAATCGGGGCTCCATCGCGACATCGAGAAATGGCTGGAAAAGCTGGCACCGGAGAAGCCGCATTCTCAGTACGAACACAATGGTGCAGAAGATAACGCAGACGCTCACCTCAAGCGCAGCGTTATGGGGCGTGAGGTTGTCGTTGCGATCACAAACGGGAAGCTCGACTTCGGCCCGTGGGAAGAGATCTTCTACGGCGAATTTGACGGAAATCGGCGGAAACGTGTACTCGTTAAGATCATTGGCGAATGAACATTGCGCTCGAAGAAGAAATACTTTGTTTTCTGCAGCGGCCCAACGAAAAGAAATTCGAAGCAATCGCGCTCAGATTGTACGAGCATCAGAAGAGCCAGAATCCGGCTTATTCTCGTTTCTGCGAATTCGTCGGCCAATCTGAACTTATTGATTCGTGGAAGAAAATCCCGGCCGTTCCCCAACAAGCATTCAAGTACTCTGAGCTGAGATCTTTTCCCGCGAACAAGACCGCCGCGGAATTTCGCACGAGCGGAACGACTGGACAGGGCTTCGGGAGACACTTTCTTGGCTCGCTTCGGCTTTATCAAACGGCTGTTCAAAAGGGCTGGGATTATTTCGATTTGCCCAGGCACCCCTTGATCTTATTGATGCAGCATCCGGAGAAGGCAGAGTTTTCTTCACTCAGCCGCATGGGAGGCATTCTCAGCAACTATCGGTCTGATTCCTTTTACGTGAATAGCGAGGGGGTTGTCGAAGTTGACCGCCTCCGGACATTTCTTTGGAATCGGACTGACCCTCTTACCCTGTTCGGCCCGGCACTGGCTTTTCTGAATCTTCTTGAGGAGATTTCAGATCTACCCCTGCCACTGGGAAGCATTGTAATGGAAACAGGAGGATTCAAGGGGATGGATCGTGAAATCGGCAAAGGGGATTTGTATGCCCGGCTTTCCAGGTGCTTCCGTATTGAGGTCGATTTCATCTGGAACGAATATGGAATGACGGAACTCAGTTCCCAATTCTATTCGCGCGGGGTAGGACAGCCGCATCTCGCTCCGCCGTGGTTGCGATTCCTTATCATCAATCCGATTACGAACAGCGAGGCATCTCCTGGTGAAGTGGGGCTGCTGCGCATTTTTGATCTTGCGAATTTGTGGTCAGTGCTGGCGGTGCAAACGCAGGATTTGGCAGTTGCCCAGCCAGGCGGGGGGTTCCTGTTGCTGGGCCGGAACCCAGCCGCACTGCCTCGAGGCTGCTCGAGGTCGATCGATGAGTTGATTCGGCACGGAACATCAATCAAAAGGGAGCAACCAGGGATCTGCTTGGCCTCAGATGCATCTGTTGAATCGCGTTGAGGCCATTGCGTTTGCGGCCCGAGGATTCCCCTGGTTAGGCGACCTCACGCCGTCCACCATCCAGCAATGGATTGGCCTGGAGCTCGGGACGCTCCTGGATGCGAATACTCCGCAGACCTACGGTGATCACCACTGTTCTGCTAGACCATTAAGTCCAATCTTGCACGTCGTAAGCGGCAATACACCTCACGCGGCGATTCAAAGTCTGACACGAGGCATTCTGGTTGGCGGGAAGAATCGGGTCAAACTTCCCAGGCAGGGTCTACCGGAGTTCGACCATTTCGTCCGCCTTCTACCCGCAGAGTTGCAGCCGGAGACAAGCAATTCCTTGCAGGCCTCCTGGATGGAAGAGGCCGAAGCGATCATTGTGTTTGGATCAGATGAAACCGTAGAATTTTTCGCGAAGCACGTCTCTCCGCGGCAACGACTGCTGGCTTACGGACACAAGGTCAGTCTCGGCCTGGTTTTAGATTCATTCGATGCGAATGTCATCGAGGGGGCTGTTCGCGACGTTCTGGTTTTCGACCAATTGGGGTGCTTATCGCCTCAACTCTTTTATGTGGCCGGCGATTCGGCAGAGTTTGCTAAAGGGCTCGCCGAGCGATTCAGGGAACTGTTTCTTAGCGATAGCGCAGTCACGGAGTGGACCTCAGAAGTTGCAGGGAGTCTGCGAAGTTGCCGGGAAGAATGGAAGTTTCGTGCGGCAACGGAGCCGGGAATTCAGGTATGGGAAAGTCCTGAAAGCCTGGACTGGCTCGTGATCCACGATCCCAATCCGAGTCTGATCTCGAACCCCTTGTATCGAACCATTTTTGTGAAACCGGTGCCTGCTCATCCGCAGAGCGTTCTTTCTCCTATACGGCGCCACATAAGTACAATCGGAGTTCATCCGGTGACCTCGAACACCGTCGCACTCGCGGTTCAACTCGGCGCGCAGCGTGTTTGTCCAATCGGCACAATGCAAAAACCCGCCGTCACGTGGCATCACGATGGCGCCCCGACATTGGCAAATCTTGTACGCTTTGTGGATGTTGAGGGGTTAGCCTGACCACACGTCTCAGTTCTTTGCCGCTCAGCCACTTCCACCACGGGGTTTCTGGAGGGCGGTCCCTCGCAGCCGCCGGTAGCCGAAATCAACACCGCTTCGCGGCGCCGACGGAGCGGCCGGTTGATCGCATCCACGGCAACCTCAGAATAATTTGCCTTGCGGATTGCCCGCCTTTGCGGCTTCCTCCTCAACCTCGGCCAACAGTGTTCTGAATTCCCACTTTTTCAGTCCGGCGAGATAGGCCTGGTAGTCGGGCCGGATCGTCAAGTCGGTGAGCTGAGGAGACAATTCATGGTGACATTCAAGCTTCACCATTTCCCGGTTTTGCTTTATTTTCAGCCGATTTAGCTCCAGCTTTTCTCTAAGTTTCGGATTTGCAATCCGGTGAAGGTTCGCAAGAAGGCCTTCAATCGTACCGAACTCCCGAATCAGGTTTGCCGCCGTTTTCTGCCCGATACCTTCAACTCCTGGAATGTTGTCAACGCTGTCGCCGGAGAGTGCGAGGACTTCCCCTATCGCACCGGGGGCGACCGCCCACTTATCGATGACTTCCTGAACGCCGAGAAGCGCATGAGGATCTTTCGGATTTTTCAGATCTGCCTTATTCGTTGAATAGATTTTGACCGAATCACTCACCAGTTGAAACAGGTCCTTATCGTTTGTCGCTAATATGGTCTCAATCTTTTCGCGTTGGGCGGCTATTGTGTAACACGCCATTAAGTCGTCTGCTTCCGTGTTTGGTTTGGCAATGGATTGCAACCCCATCGGCTTACAGAAATCACGAATGAAATCCAGTTGCGGAATCATCCTGTCGGGCATGGCTTCCCTTTGCTGTTTGTATGCAGGCTGCAACAGCATCCGTTTTTCCGGTAGCCCCTCATCCCAAAACACGGCAGCCAGATCCGGCTGAAGGTCTTTGAGCATCTTTCGAATGGTCTTGACGAAGCCGAAGATCGCGTTCGTCGGTTCTCCCCGCGAATTGGTTAAAGATTGGATCGCATGGTAGGAGCGATAAACGTAGTAATGACCGTCGATAAGAAGAAGTCTCACAGAGAAATAGAATCCTTGAAAAGCAAAACCAGCGAATGATTAATCTGCGGGTACAGAAAAAACCAGGCTCATCTGGAATCAGTTTTTGCTTTTGAAGGCTTCTTTTCAGGAACTTGTGGTGGAAGCTACTGATTGGCAACGCGTTAGACCCAACTCGGTCGAGACTGGATAGGGGTAGGGACAAAGGACAAGCTTCGCCCCTCCCTCCGAACCGGGCAGGCAAATTTCTTGCACCCGGCTCTCCAGTTGGTGGTTAGTCTCCAAAGGAGATCAGCCGACGCATCCAGGGCTCGTTTCAGGTTTGAGCGATGGATGGCTCCTGTTACCAGGTTGGCCAACAGACTCCGTTCAACAGCCGAAGGTTTGCATACTTGCGTTGCTCTTCACCGAATTTGAGTCCAGAGGACATTCGCGGTGCGTGTTTCCTTCAGTCTTTCGTTCATTGTCTCCACCTTCCTGCCTCCCTTGGCTCCACGGGCATTACACCGCTTCTGCGCTACTACGGAGGCTCTGTCACCTTCCGGGCGCGGTTCTTCGGGCTCTACGTGCAGCCATGAACGCCGCTCCTTCCCCGGATCGTGATCCCTGATTCATGCCGCTCCAACTTCCAACCATTCTATCTCCACCCACCCCATGCACCCCCGTCCTACGCTCACTGTGCTCGCCGCAGGCCAGGTCGCGGAGTTGCCGCTCTC
>DASZHC010000100.1:0-4939 GCA_035938215.1 Chthoniobacterales bacterium | reverse complement strand
TCAATCTGCTCTTCGCGTTCCGCTGTCACCGTAATCGGACCGATACAAACGTCGATCCAACCGTTCATTAAGGCATTGAACCGGTCCGCAACCGGGATCTCCTTTAACTCAAAATCGATTTTGAGATCGGAAGCAATCTCTCGCCAAAGATCAACACTGATGCCGGTCCATGATCCGTCCGCTTGCCGCATATCGGAAGGTGCCGCCGGATATATCCCAACGGTTAGTTATGCCAAGCGGGCAACGGGTTCCCAGTCGGCGACGCTGATTCCGCATCGATACCGAATAGAAAAAGGCAATAAAACAGGAGTATCAGAAGCGCGCTTTTCATGGGTTTTGATTCGATTGGCAAGAGGTGCTAGCCATAAATCCATCCATCGAGCTAGGAAATCACCGGCTACTGAAAGTAAGCCCGCGCTTGCGGCTAGATTAAAAGTTTGGTGTTCGGCTAACTTGCCTGTGCCGGGGAAAAAACGAAAGGCGCAAGACTCCTTTTGGGGCTCGACAGGGTTCTCTCTTCGGAGGAAGCTGGGTTAGACAAAGTACATAACTAACCGTCACAGGGCAATCCGTAGACACCGACGACGCTGACGACTCCACCGCGTCGGGCTGGGCTGACCGCCATGTTAAGGGCGCTGATGCTCCCTTTTTGCAAATGGAAGACATTTCCGATCTTATCCAAAGTTGATCGATCCGCCTCCATGCCGACCGCATCCATACAAACGTCGGCACCCCGCCCGTCCGTCATGTCGCGAATTCTCTCGACCGCGTCTTCCTCCTGAATATTGATTATTTCTGAGCCGGCGACTCGCTCGGCCGTCTGCAAACGATACGGTTGCAGGGCGACACCGATGACCCTTTTGGCGCCCTTCAGCCAGGCCACCTTTTGTGGCATGAGCCCCACCGGCCCGCAATCGAATACGGCAACCGTCTCGCCGCCTGTCATTTTGCTCCACTCAATTGCCGTGTAACCGGTCGGCAGTATATCGGTGGAGGAAAAGAACCTCCTCATCGAAGCGAAGTCCTTTAATGATCACATTCCGGCCAATCCAAGCCACGTCCGTATCCGAAATGATTGAAAAGGTAAGTCGGTATTACGTGCCCGAGGAGAAAAAACATGAATACAGAAAAGGTCAATTTTCAGATTGATCTTGAAAGCGAGGAGATAACCAGCAGCGGCGAGTTTCGTGAGGGACATTCCCGGCGGATCATATTCGTGGAAGTAAGCGCACAGGCATATGACGAGTCAGTGGACAGCGGTTCGTTCGATGAAATTGTCGAAGAAATTGCCCTGATGACCGCTCAGGAACTGGCTCACCAAGAGTTAACAGAATTGAAAGATGACGGTGAAAGCATCACTCGACTAAAGGAATTCCCGCCGGTCGTCCAGGATCTCGAGCCGGACGTGCAGGAACCAGGGATCCGAGCTTGGCTTATTGAAGGGTAGAGCGCTTCTTCGAAGAGAAGCGTTTAACTTGGTCACCGTCCATGGCTGTTTCTCGGGCTTCGGGAACGAACTCCCCGTAGCGCATCGTATGTCTTGTGATCGAACGGAATTAGTCCGCTTTTTGGGCGACATGTATTTCAGTCGAGCAACAGTCCATCGCCCAGCTGATCTCAGCGCCCGCGCTTGCCGGTGATAAGCGCCTCTCGAACGATTTCCGCCGACACTACGCGGAAACGGAACAGCATCTTAGGCTTATTCGGGAACGGCTCGATTCACACGAGGTATCTGTCTCCGTTATCAAGACCTTGATAATGAAAGCGGGCGGAAAAGGCTTTCTTCTCTTTGCGGTCACCCAGCCGGAAACTCCCGGTAAACTGGCGGTCCATTCCTATTCCTATGAAGCAATGGAATGGGCGGGTTACGAAATACTCGCTCGTCTTGCTAGGTTAGCAGGCGACCCTCAAACGCTGGCGGTCGCCTTCACCATTCGGGACCAGGAGCGCACGATGATGGAGCGTTTGGAAGGAGATTTTGATGCCGCCGAAGAAGCCTCCCATGGGGCGGTTTATCCGGAGCAGATGCGCAACCACCTTCGGCGCCATCTCCGGGAGGCGCATGCGCTCGAAATCCAGAGCGCGAACCTAATCCAAAAAGCAAAAGAGACCGCAAATGATCCCTTGTTTACCGAGGTCTGTAATCAACATTTTGAGCAGTCTCGCAAACACGCAAAGATGCTCAAAGACCGGTTGGATTTTCTTGGCGCTAAGCCATGCAAGATTGAGGATAGCGGGCTCGGGTTTGGAGGCTGGAACTGGAATTTATTCTTTAAATGGCATTCGGATAGACCGGCTAAGATCGCAGGATTCGCCTATGCGCAGGAACATCTCAAAACTGCCGGGTACGAGCTTCTAGCACGTACCGCCAAGAGAGCCTGCGATACAGACACCGGAGAGCTTTGCATGAGCCTGATGACCGAGCAGCGAGCAATGGCCGATCGCGTTGCCGGCACATTTGATTCCGTGGTTCAAACCACGCTCAATGCTGTGGGATCCTAGCATGAGGGCTGTAGGAAGCACCGTAGTTTCGAACCTGCCGACCCACAATATCGACGGCCATGTAAACGCGGTCGTGCGAAGCGCTAAAACGCTCTTGGTAAAGCTGAAATAGGATTCAAAGCTGGGCGTCTCACCATCTCGCCAGCTCTGCCAGCTCATCGAACATCAGACGTCAGCTCACGGTTTCCAAGGTGGAAGATTCAATGCCCTTTCGAATGCCTTTCGATCGTGCACCGGCTCACCATGGGAGACAATGACTCCGCTATTTCCCATGTTTCGCGGCGGCTGTCGACTTGAGCCGTGCCCAATTGTAGCCGTAGCCGTCCAATGCAATGGGGAGATCCTTGTTGACTACGACGGCGTCATCATTCTCGCCAAAGAGGAAAACGGCGTTGTCGAATCTATCAGTCCAAAGGCGGACTTTGGCCGTTATTGCTTTACGCGAAAGGTTGTGAATAGCCACGACGGCGCTTCCTTCATCATCTTCGCAGGCGTGCGCAAATATCGCTTCGGGACGATCGGATTCTAGCAGCCGATATTTGCCGCAGGCGAACTCGGGAAACTCTTTGCGGGTGCGTATCATCCTTTCCATTCTGTTCAATAGGGAGGCGGGATTACGTCGCTCCGCCTGCACATTCAAGAGGCAATATTCAAATTTGCCGGAATCAATCACCGGGCGGCGCAATTTTTTTGCCGGTGCCGTCGAGAATCCGGCATTCGCTTGGGCCGACCACTGCATCGGAGTCCGTACGCTGTCGCGCTCGGGTTGGCGCAAATCGTCTCCCATACCAATTTCATCACCATACCAAATGATGGGAGTTCCGGGGATCGAGAAAATGAGGCTAAAGGCGAGCATCTGGCGTTGCACATTTCCATTGAACATCGGGGCCAAACGCCGCCGGATTCCTCGTCCATACAGTCGCATGTTTTCATCTGGCGCGAAGACTTTCAGGCAACGTGCCTGCTCCAATTCGGTTAACCGGCTTAAATCAAGTTCGTCGTGGTTTCGTAAGAAGTAACCCCATTGGCAATTCTCAGGAATAGCAGGAACCTGTAGCAGACTGCGAAGCAGAGGTTCTGGTGACTCGTTTGCGAAGGCGAGAAACAAATGAGGATTCACAAAAAAATTCAGCACCATGTTCATCCGATTGCCTCGCTCACCAAAGAAGTTCCCTAACTGGTTGGGAGCGACGTTGGCCTCAGCCAGAAATACCGCGTCTCCGCGTTTCCAAGAGAGATATTCTCGAAACTCGTCGATAAATTCGAAAGACTCGTGAGGCTGTTTTTCGATTTCCGGTCCTTTGTGGGCGATCACGAAGGGAGCGGCGTCCACGCGAAACCCAGATACGCCTAGGGCAAGCCAGAACCCGAGGATCTTTTTAATTTCGGCACGCACCGCTGGATTAGCCGTGTTTAGATCCGGTTGGTAGTCGTAGAATCGATGGAAGTAGTAGGCCTTCGCAGCAGGGGAGTACTGCCATACTCCGCGTTGCTTACCCGGGAAAGCAACCTGGTCTTTAGTGTCCGGCGGTTTTTCTGTGCGCCAGACATAGTAGTTGTAGTAGCGGGGGTCACGTTTTTTCGCTGCTTGGAACCAGGGGTGCTCGTTCGAGGTGTGATTAACTACGAGATCGATGATGACCCGAATGCCGCGATCGTTGGCTTCATCCATGAAAGCCGCGAAATCGCCGAGGTCGCCTAACGCTGGATGCACGCCTAAGTAGTTCGTGATGTCGTAACCATTGTCTCTGTCGGGAGATGGATAGAAAGGTAGCAGCCAGATGCAAGTTACGCCGAGCCCCGCCAAATAGCTTAAGCCTTGCTGCAGCCCCACGAAGTCACCGACCCCGTCTCCATTTCCATCTTTAAAAGTATCGATATCGATACAATAGATCACTGCGTTCTTGAACCAGTGGCTCGCCATCTAAACAGACAATCGCAATTGCGGGCGTGGAGGGATGTGCGTAGACAGCTACGGGCAGTTGCAGCGAGCGCCAGGCCGTCAGAATTCAAGCAGGCGTCAAGAAATGACGCCTCCCTCTTTAAAGCTGAAATAGGCCGGCGCCCGACTTACGTTGTTTTTCATGTTGATCGACCTTCTGATGGGTCTCGTTTCCGTGGCAGCTCAATTTCCTTCCTTTCGACCTTCACCGCGTGTTCCTCCGGTTCACCGCGGGAGCCGTAGGCACTGGCGTAAATCTTGGTGAACTCTGCACCGAAGAGCAGAATCTGCGCGGAATAGAAAATCCAAAGCAGCAGAGTGATCAACGAACTTGCCGCGCCATAAGCAGACCCTGCTGCGCCGCTGCTCAGGTAGATGCCGAGCAAGAATTTGCCGATCATAAAAAGTATCGCAGTGAGCACCGCGCCCAGCCACACGTCATGCCAAGCGATCTTCGCGTCCGGCAAAAAACGGAAAAGCATCGCGAAAAGCAGG
>DASZHC010000099.1:0-21646 GCA_035938215.1 Chthoniobacterales bacterium | reverse complement strand
CGCTGAAAAACCGTCATTGGAAGCCGTCTCGCATAACGCTGTGCGGGTGTGTCACCCGGTGCTGGGAGAGTATACGCTTCGGGCCGACGGCAGTCCGTCCCTCTTATTTTGCGAAAACGAGACAAATGTCAGACGCCTTTTCGGGATGGAGAACTCGACACAGTACTTCAAGGACGCCTTCCACGAATATCTGATTAACGGCGACACGGCCGCCGTGAACAGCTCCCGGCGAGGTACAAAGTGCGCCGCACATTTTCCACTGACCATTCCCGCCGGGGCCGAAGTCAAACTGCGGCTGAGATTTGCCTCTGGGGTCGAAGCGCCACCCTTTGGCGATTTCGACAAAATTATAGATGCACGGCGCGAAGAGGCGGACGAATTCTATGCTGGCCTGCAATGCGATCTGGCTGATGAAGAGGAAAGAAAAATCCAGCGTCAAGCGCTCTCGGGCCTGATCTGGAACAAACAGTATTATTATTTCGATATTCGCGAATGGTTGAAAGGCGATCCCACGCAGCCCGCGCCACCGCCGGAACGCAAACACGGCCGAAACCACGAGTGGACTCATCTGAACAACGCCGACATTGTGTCCATGCCGGACAAATGGGAATATCCCTGGTACGCCGCCTGGGATCTCGCGTTCCACGCGATTCCACTGGCCGTACTGGACCCGGCATTTGCCAAACGACAGCTGCAGCTCATGACGCAGGTTTGGTACATGCATCCGAACGGCCAACTGCCGGCGTACGAGTGGGCCTTCGGCGACGTCAATCCCCCGGTTCATGCCTTGGCTACCTGGCGGGTTTTCAAAATTGACCGAAAATACAGGCGAAAAGAACGGCCGGGCGACCCGGGCGACCTCTTTTTTCTCCGCCGGGTTTTCCATAAGTTGATGTTGAATTTCACCTGGTGGGTAAACCGAAAAGATGCCGAGGGGCGGAATATTTTTCAGGGCGGGTTCCTCGGCCTTGATAACATCGGAGTCTTTGATCGGAGCGCTCCTCTTCCAACCGGTGGTTATATTAACCAATCCGATGGTACCAGCTGGATGGCGATGTATTGCCTGAATATGATGCGGATCGCCCTGGAACTCGCGCGGTATGACCATGTCTACGAAGACATTGCCACCAAATTCTTTGAGCATTTTTTGCAGATCGCGGAGGCAATGACCAGCATTGGCGAAGGAATCGGCTTGTGGGACGAGGCAGACGGATTTTATTACGACGTTCTCAATCTGCCGAACGGCACGATGATTCCGCTGAAGGTGCGATCGATGGTAGGACTCATTCCGCTTTTTGCGGTGGAAACCCTTGAGCCGAATTTACTGGAGACCGTCCCGGAATTTAAGAAGAATCTCGAGTGGTATTTGAGTAACCGGCCGGACTTGGCTCAGCTCGTATCGCGATGGCAAGTCCCAGGCATGGGCGAACGCAGACTACTTTCACTCATGCGGGGCCACCGGATGAAAAAAGTTCTCCACCGCATGCTTGACGAATCCGAGTTTCTTTCCGACTACGGCATCCGTGCGCTCTCGCGCTACCATCTGAAGCATCCTTATGAATTCCGGTGCGGCGACCACACCGTCGGCGTGCGATACGAGCCGGGCGAGTCAACGTCCGGCGTGTTTGGCGGCAACTCGAATTGGCGGGGACCCATCTGGTTTCCCGTAAACTTCCTGATCATCGAATCGCTACAGAAGTTTCACCACTATTATGGCGACGATTTCAAGATCGAGTGCCCAACGGGATCCGGTATTTTCTTAACGATCAATCAGGTTGCGACCGAGCTAGGTCGCCGGCTGACGCGGCTTTTCTTGCGAGGTAAGGATGGTAGACGACCGGTCTACGGACAGCAAGAGGTTTTTCAATGCGATCCACATTTTCGCGACTACATCCATTTCTACGAATACTTTCACGGCGATAATGGGCGGGGCATCGGCGCGTCGCATCAAACGGGATGGAGCGGTCTCATCGCAAAAATCATGCACCCGCGGGCGCCTTGTTAAGTGCCATGTTTGCATGCAAGGGCGCCGCAACAAGCCGGAGAGCCCCTCGAGAAGGGCCCATTTTCGCTAATCTTCGCCTGTTAATGGGAGGACCGCCTCCGTGCCGTCCCATTTTTCTGCTGCCGACCCGAATTGAAAAATAAGTCGGACGGCACGGAGGCCGTCCCTCCCTTGGCTAGTCAATGCTTAGCTTCTGGAGACGTCGAGGTGTCGATATGTGTACAAAATTGAAAGATTCCGGCGAACATCAAGACCGCAAACGCGATACATATCGTTAACCACACGTTGCGCCAAAAAATCGTCAGCTCCAGGACAGTTGTAAACACAGCCGTGATGAACGCAATCAAACCCGTGACGCTGGTGAAGAGCATGTTCTGGACCACTTCTCGCTCGTGGGACGTGTCCGCCAACAGACGAGCACGCGACTCGGCATTCTCGCCGGTTTGCTCACCATGAGGAGGATCAGGTTGGGGATTCATATCATTCCTAAGTACCTTATGTAGAACCCTGAGTAAAGCGCTCTATAGCGCGAAAATCTCACGAGCGCTTTAGCTTGTGAGATTTTCGAGCTATAGCGAAAGGAAGTTTGCCAAGAGCTTTTTTCCTTCCCCTGTCATAATCGATTCGGGATGAAATTGGACTCCGTGAACGGGGTGCTTCCGATGGCGCAGGCCCATGATCTCGTGCTCAGACGTTTCCGCGACGATCTCCAGTTCCGCAGGCAGCGTCTCCCGGCACACAATAAGCGAATGGTAGCGAGTCGCCTCAAACGGGATAGGCAATCCAGCAAACACGCCGTCGCCTTCGTGGAGAATTGGTGAAGTCTTGCCGTGCATGAGACGATCGGCCCGGACGACTTGGCCGCCATAAACTTGCCCAATACACTGATGTCCAAGGCAGACCCCTAATACTGGAATTCTCGGTCCAAAATGACGTATCAAATCGTTGCTGATTCCGGCGTCATCCGGTCTCCCGGGCCCGGGCGAGATACACAGCCGTTCCGGCCGCATCTGTTCGGCCTCGTCAATAGTTATTTGGTCATTGCGTCGGACTACCAGTTCTACGCCGAGCTCCCCGAAATATTGGACCAAATTGTACGTAAACGAGTCATAGTTATCGACAACGAGGATCATACTATATTCTCGGCTCGTTCGATGGCACAAAAGCTGGCCATGGCTTTGTTGACGCTCTCCTGGTATTCAAGTTCCGGTTCAGAGTCTGCGACCACTCCTCCTCCGGCTTGAACATAGGCGGTGCCATCCTTCAGCACCACGGTTCGTAAGGCGATGCACGAATCCAGTTGTCCATCGAAGCCAAAATAGCCGACCGCCCCAGCATAAACGCCACGCTTGCTTTTCTCGAATTCGTAAATGAGCTGCATCGCTCGAACCTTCGGCGCACCTGAGACGGTTCCCGCCGGAAAGGTCGCAGGCATCACATCGTAAGCAGTGTATTCCGACCGAAGCTCTCCAACGACGTTCGACACAATATGCATGACGTGACTGTATCGCTCCACCGCCATGAATTCGGTCACCTTCACAGTGCCGTACTTGGAGATTCTCCCGACGTCGTTCCGAGCCAGATCTACCAGCATCAAATGCTCGGCTCGTTCCTTCGGGTCGGCGAGCAGTTCCTCGCTCAGCCGCTCGTCCTCAGCACCGGTCGCGCCTCGTTTCCGCGTTCCAGCAATTGGACGGATCTCGACCGTCCGGTCCCGGAGTCGGACGTGAACTTCCGGCGAACTGCCGACCAGCGCAAATTTCTCGCCGAGGCGAAGGCAGAACATGTACGGCGATGGGTTGATGAATCGCAGCGCTCGATATAAAGCGAGCGGGTCACCATCAAATCTGGCTTCGAACCGCTGAGAAGGAACCATCTGAAAGATGTCACCCGCCTCGATGTGCTGTTTCGCTTTGCGAACCATCTCGTGAAATTCTTCCCGGGTAGTGTTGCTCCTCGGACTCAGGGAGAGCGCGACCGGCGCGGCGTTCATGAGCCGCGGTTTTGTGGGTGTTTCCAGCTTTTCCACGATCCGCCGAATTTTCTCCGCAGCAGTCTCGTACGCCTCTTCGATTTTCCCTTCGTCGATGAAAGCGTTCGCAAAGATCTTCAGACTCCGAAACCGGTGATCGAACACCAGGAACGTATCTATGACCATGAAAACCATTTCCGGCAGCCCCAACTGGTCCGGCGGCGCCGCGCCAACGCTCGGCTCGAAAAACCGAACTGCGTCATACCCGATGTATCCGACCGCACCACCGCTAAACGGAGGTAAGCCCGGCAGTGTAACGGCCCGAAACATTTTCATGACCCGCTGAAGCTCGGCTAGCGGGTGAAGCTGTGTTTCAAATTCCCGCGCTTGTCCACCTTCCTCAATCAGGATGTGTCTGCCCCGGGCTTCGAAATAGATCCTGGGATCGCTGCCTAAAAAGGAGTATCGTCCAACGCGATCATTGCCTTCGGCTGACTCGAGTAAAAACGATCGAACGCCACTGTCGATCTTCTCGAAGACGGCTATCGGTGTTTCGTAGTCCGCGACGAATTCCGTGAAAATCGGGATGAGATTCCCTTTCCCGGCCAAATTCCTGAACTCCAACCGGGACGGATTTAGCGGTAGAGAAGTCATTTCTTATACACAATTTGAGGATCGAAAAGCTTTGCCTCATTCACGGGCTTTGGCTCGCCGGTAGAATCCAGTTCCTGGAAGAAACAGCTCCGATATCCTCTATGGCAGGCTCCGGAATGCTGCTCCACTTCAAAAAGCAGCGTATCACGATCGCAATCAGTATACCAGCGGACTAGCCGCTGCGTATTTCCGCTCGTCTCACCTTTCAACCACAGTTGGTTCCTCGATCGGCTCCAGTAGTACATCAAACCTGTCTCCAGGGTTTTGATCAGAGATTGCCGGTTCATCCATGCCATCATTAAGACGCGGCCGGGCGGGCCCGCTTCGCGCACAATCGCGGGGATCAGTCCATCCGAGGTGTACTTGAAATCGAGATTCATCTGCCGAGGCCGCGGCTCAGACCGGTCGCGCGTTCCGAAAGCACTTAACGCACGGGCGCAGTTTCTTCAAGCGCCCGCGCTTTCATTCCGAGCGGCCTCTCGGTAGCGAGGCCGCTTCGCCCAACCGGCGCCGCTCCCCAGCGCGACCCTAGCCCGCAAAAATCACCTGAAAGCCGCAGCGACGAGCTCGTTGTGGGCCAGCGAGCACTTAAACAGACGCTGCGCGCCTATTTAAGTGCCTGTTTTGAAGTAAAAGATTCGATACAAACTGTTTGAAAGTCTCCTCTCCAAAAACGCACTAGATCGGCCAGCGTGGCGGGCGAATTCTGCTGCCTGAGCCTGCATCGCTTACAAATCAAGGAAGAGAGAATTCACTCTGTTCTGCCTGGATTTTAAATCCCATTTTATTCCGAGCCGCTTCCTGAGCGGCTCCAGAGCCTGGAAATTTCGCGAGCGCTCCGGCTCGTGAAATTTCCAGGCTAGTAATACTGCGAAAGGCAGCTTGACGGCCATGCCCGATTTCGTTTCTAATCGTGAACGCATGAAGTAGAAACGAATGGCAGGCATCGAACTCCGCGCTGCGAAGGTGATGACAGATCTTCAGTACGATTGTTTTCGACAAGTTATCTTGATTGCCGGCGTAGCGATGCCTTACGGTGCTTGTGGTAGGACAGACTAATAACAAAATCCCCCTGATTTTACCGTGCATCCCGCACTAGAATTGTTAATCTGCGTCAGCGATGACAGCATCCCGGATTCCGTGCCCTCGGGTAGCCGTCGCGTCAAAAAATATAGAACGGTCGCTTGGTAACTTTCCCATGAAGGCAGCACATCACCCGGGTGGGCGAGACAGGGATGTCATCGAAGGTACTTCGGGAATCGTTCTATGGCCGAATTACCTTATTTTGTTCATTTTAAGAATCTGTTCCGCACTCAAGGACCGGCGCGAGAAATTGATACGGAGAGCCCTTCTGCTGGTCATCGCAACCTTGCCCGGAACCGCAGGCGCGCAAACTGCCGACCACGTTCGCGCAATTCAAAACATCTTTCATCCACTTTCGAAGCCGGCTGAGCTTATTAATGATACCGCGCGTCTGACCTTGCTCATTTGTCTGGTCATCTTCCTGGTCGTTGGGGGCCTTCTCCTTTACTCCGTGGTGCGTTACCGCCGCAAAAGTACTGACGACGACACAATGGAGCCCTCGCAGGTCTACGGTAGCAACGCCATTGAGCTTGCGTGGACGATTCCGCCGATCCTTATCGTGATTGTTCTGGTTCTGATTACCGCACGGACGGTCGGCGAGATAAGCAACCCGCATTTTCCAAAGGATCCTATCCAGCTCAGGGTTATCGGCCACCGTTTCTGGTGGGAGTTGCAGTATCCGGACTATGGTGTCACGGCGGCAAATGAAATTCATGTTCCGGTCAGTTATCTTCCAAGCACCCCCAGGCCGATCCAGATGACGCTTGATTCAGCGGATGTGGTTCACGGCTTCTGGGTGCCACAGCTAAATGGGAAGCTTTGGGTGGTGCCGAATCACCGGAACATGATGTGGATTCAGCCTTCTTCTCTCGGTACTTACCTCGGAAACTGCACCGTCTACTGCGGGGATCAACACGCGAACATGTTAATTCGCGTCATTGTGCAACCGCCGGAAGACTTTGAGAAATGGATCGCCGGACAAAAAGCACCAGCGGTTGCCGATCCGAGCGTTGAGGATGGGCGCAGAGAGTTTATAGAAAACTCGTGCGGCACCTGCCACCGTATTGCGGGAACTCCCGCTGCCAATGGTGTGTTTGGTCCGGATTTAACTCATTACATGAGCCGCCAGACGCTCGGTTCGGGCGTGGCGGTCAACAATGATGAGAATCTGCGCTCCTGGCTGCGTGACCCGCAGGTTTTGAAGCCTGGCTGCCGCATGCCCGACATGAAACTGGACGATAAAGAGGTCGACCTAATATTAGCCTACCTCAAAACTCTGAAATGACCATTTATGCCTAACGGAACGACAACCGTAGACGTCGGAGAAGAGCAGTTGCCGGCAAGACCGGGACAGGAAAGAGGGACGCTAACCGGCTGGATCCAGGATCTGGTCTACACCGTGGATCACAAGAAACTGGGCATCTTGTATATCGGTATGGCGTTGGTGTTTCTTGTGCTGGCCGGGATCATGGCAATGCTGATCAGAGCCCAACTTGCCTTCCCGGATGGCCACGTCGTTTCTCCAGAAACGTTCAATAGCCTTTTCACGATGCATGGGACGGTCATGATCTTTTGGGTCGCTATGCCGCTGGCCTTCGGGATGGCGAACTATCTGGTTCCGTTGATGATCGGCGCCAGAGATATGGCTTTTCCCCGTCTCAATGCCTTTTCATTCTGGCTGACGTTTTTCGGCGGTTGTTTGCTCTTTTTCAGCTATGTCGGAGCACCGGGGCTTTACGGATCCGGAGGGGCGCCCGCTGTTGCCTGGATGGCGCTGGCGCCTTTGACTTCGCGCGCATTTTCTGTGGGTCCGAGCACGGACTACTGGTCACTTAGTTTGCTGGTGGCGGGCATCGGTAGTGTGACCGGCGCCATCAACATCATGGTGACGATTTTCTGTTACAGGACCAAAGGAATGACGCTTTCCCGGTTGCCGTTGTTCGTGTGGATGACCATCACTACGATGTTTCTGGTCATTGTGTTTCTCCCTCCATTGTCAGCTGCTCAGATCATGCTCACTCTGGAGCGATATCTCGGAGCAAAGTTCTTCGATACGCAGGCGGGCGGTTCAGCTATTCTGTGGCAGCATTTCTTTTGGATTTTCGGACATCCCGAGGTCTACATCCTTGTTCTGCCCGCTTTCGGCGTGGTCTCCGAAGTCATACCGGTCTTTTCCCGCAAGCCGATCTTCGGTTACCCGATGATGGTTGCGGCAAGCGTACTGATCGGCTTCATCAGCGCCGGCGTCTGGGCGCACCACATGTTCGCGGTCGGTATGACTTCGTTTGGAGTAACCTTTTTCGGAATTGCCACCTTGGCTATATCGGTTCCGACCGGCATCAAAATCTTTAACTGGCTTGCCACGATTTATGGCGGGAAGATTCGCTTAGAGCTTCCGATGGTTTTTGCCATCGCGTTCCTGTTCCAATTTTTAATCGCCGGGCTTACCGGAGTGATGCTGGGCGTGGCTCCCTTCGATTGGCAGCTTAACGACTCTTACTTCGTCATAGCGCACTTTCACTACGTCATTGTCGGCGGGATCTTATTCGCAGTTTTCGCCTTCTTTTACTATTGGTATCCCAAAGTTTTCGGGCGGATGCTGGATAAGAAACTGGGTTTTTGGCATTTCTGGCTGTTCACGATCGGCTTTCACCTGACCTTTGATCCGCAGCATATCGCAGGAATTCTGGGCATGCCGCGCCGGATATATACTTATCACCCCGGCCGTGGATGGGAACTGTGGAACTTGATCTCTTCGGTCGGCGCCATTTTTCAGGCGTTAGGCATCATCTTTTTCGTTCTCAACCTGATCTGGTCTGCGAGGAAAGGAAAGGTCGCAGGAGACGACCCGTGGGATGCATGGACCCTGGAATGGATGACCACTTCGCCTCCCCCAGATTACAATTTCGAGAAGCTTCCCGAGGTTCGGAGCCGTCGGCCCCTTTGGGACCTGAAGCATCCCGATGATCCAGATTGGAAATTTGAATGAACCTTAACCCTACCTTCTCGTGAGTTCAGAAACGCTTACGGCACAGGAAACCGACTGGAAGCAGCCTTCGCCGCGGAAGGTAGCGATGATCTTTGTTATCCTGACGGAGTCGGCCCTTTTTACGATCTTCGTTGTCGCCTACCTTTTCTACATCGGCAAAAGCCTCGTCCCACCTTATCCGCATCAGCTGTTGCACTTCCCCTGGCTCGGATCCGTTCTGCTGTTTGGAAGTAGCGGAACGATCATGGTTGCCGAGCACCATCTCAAAAAGGGCTCGATTTCCGGGTTCCATCTTTGGTGGGCCATTACCTTCGCTGCCGGTGTTGGATTTCTGTTCTGGACCATCAGCGAATGGATACACCTGATTTACCAGGAAGGGCTCACGATCAGCACCAATCTGTTTGGTTCGACCTTTTATTCGCTGGTAGGACTGCATGCCAGCCACGTACTGGTCGGGGCGTTTCTTCTCGGTTTGATTTTGTTCATGAGCCTGACGGGCCGTATCCGGCACTACCACCACGAACATGTCGAGATGATCTCCTGGTATTGGCACTTCGTGGATTGCGTTTGGGTCGTGGTTATTACGGTTGTCTACATCATCAGCGCGAACTCTTGAGTTATGGATCTTCACGAACACCAACACGGATCTGAAGAAGGGGTTGACCTGCCAATCCCTACCGCAAACCCGATCATCGCCGCATTTGGAATCACCCTGATGGCAGCCGGCATTGTCACTAGTCTCATCGTTAGTTTGGTCGGCTTTATCATCGGTCTCATTGGAGCAGTCGGCTGGTTTCGGGATGTTTTTCCAACCCCGAAGCACGTGCTGTATCCGTTGGCCGACGCCGACCGTCGCCCGAAGCCCGTACGGGTGTCTCCACGCCGAATTACCCACCTGCAGTACGGCCAAACCGGGCATCGGGTCCGAGTTCCTGTTGAAGTGCATCGTTATTCGGCTGGAATCATCGGCGGGCTGGCCGGGGGTGCGGCGATGGCGATTCTTGCAATGGCCTATGGCTTACTTGTTCAGCATAGCATCTGGTACCCGATCAATTTGCTTGCTGCTGCGGGTGTTCCATCTCTTAGCACCGCCAGCCTTGCGACTCTGCGAGAATTCAATGCCGCAGGGCTGACGGTGGCTATACTAAGTCACGTTACGCTCTCGATCCTGGTCGGCTTGCTGTACACGGTGATGCTGCCTATGCTGCCGGCGAAATTCGAATGGCTATTCGGCGGAATCATCACTCCGCTCATGTGGACGGCGTTGCTCTATCCCACGCTGAAACTCGTGAACCCGGCGCTCGCCGCGCGTGTTGACTGGCCCTGGTTCGTGATCTGCCAGGTGTCGTTCGGAGTTGTCGGCGGCTTTGTCGTGTTCAAGTCCCAAAAGGTGGAAACTATGCAAAGCTGGCCACTCGCCGAAAGATTGGGCGTCCATGCGATGGAAAGAAAGAAGGAGAAATAACAGAACAGCCTCATGGAGCGACGTATTTTAAACTGGTGTCTTCTCTTTGCCGGGCTGGCTGTTCTCTCAGGCTGTGGCCGGCTGCCGGGGAAGCCGAAAGAAGAAGACAGGTGGAAGCCGCCGGAAGCTAACAAGGATTTTGCGGACCTGTATAGCACGAATTGTGTTGCCTGCCACGGTAACGGAAAAATATCCAGCGCATCGATTTCGTTCAATAATCCCGTGTATCTTTTCATTGTTTCGAAAGAGGTGATCCGAAAAGTCATCGCAGAGGGCGTCCCTGGTACAATGATGCCCGGCTACTCGGCTGCCGTTGGCGGCTTGCTGACCGATGAGCAAATCACCATACTCGCAGACGGGATCCACAATGGGTCTGCGGGACATGCAACAGCGGAATCGGATCGCCCACCGTACGCTGCCCCACTCGGTGATGCGCAACGAGGAGCCGCTGCCTATGCTCAGAATTGTGCACGATGCCACGGCAATGACGGCACCGGTGGAAAGGCGGGATCGGTAGTCGATCCGGCCTACCTGAGCCTGGTCTCGGACCAATATCTGCGGACCGTTGTCATCGCAGGACGGCCGGAGCTAGGAATGCCAAGTTATCAGGAGTACGTTTCGGGCAAACCGATGACCGCCGAAGAGATTGCTGATGTCGTCGGGTGGCTCTCCTCCCACCGCGAAGGTCCTGCTCCGGGCCAGCCGACTCCCCAAGCAGCGTCTGCTGCCAGCCCGCAAACCTCAGACTCCAACCAGCAATGACCTCGAACGAACCTAGTCACCCTCCGCTCAGTCCGGAAGCGAAAAACTATTCCACCCGGCGCGATTTTTTGCTCCAGGCCGGCATCGTGATCAATACGATTGCCGCCTTCATGATCGGGATACCGGTCATCGGATTCATCTTTTCGAGCTTAATCAGGAATACTCCACGCGTCTGGGTTTCTCTTGGCCCCGTGTCAAAATTTCCCGAAGGTGAGACTCGCCTGGCGGCTTACAAAACTCCCCATGCACGTGAAGTGGATGGTGCGACCGCAATTCTGACCTGCTGGGTACGGCGTTTGGGGGGGGACAAGTTCAGGATTTTCGCGGCAAACTGCACTCATCTCGGATGCCCGGTGCGATGGTTCGAACAATCCCAGCTCTTTTTGTGCCCTTGTCACGGGGGAGCTTTCTACGCCGATGGGGAGCACGCTGCCGGCCCGCCGCCGAGAGCTTTATACGAGTATGAGTATAAAGTTGAGAATGGTGAACTAATGGTAAAAGGCGGCGTCCTGCCAACTCTTGCAAACCCGGCATGAACCTATGAATGGGAAGCCCAAGAAGCTCAGCGAAAAGTTGGTCGACGTTGCGATGTGGCTCGAACGCCGGCTCCATCTGGTTAAGCTCTGGGAAACGACCGCCGGCCACCCGATCCCAAAGAGCAGCGTCAGCTGGTTCTACACGTTTGGAAGTATGACGCTTCTCTGCTTCGTGATCCAAATCGTCACGGGCATAATACTGTCTCTTATTTACGTTCCCACCGCCGCTGGGGCATATGAAAGCCTCGAATTTCTGAATTTTCAGCAGGAACTCGGCTGGTTTATGCGAGCCATGCATTACTGGGGATCCAACTGCATGGTTATCCTGATGGCGCTCCATATGACCCAGGTTTTCCTTTGGGGAGCGTTTAAATATCCGAGAGAGTTGACGTGGATCTCCGGTATCGTGCTTTTGTTCCTGACGCTCGCAATGTCATTCTCTGGCCAGGTCCTTCGATTTGACTCTGACTCCTACTGGGGAATCGGGATCGGAGCCGCGATCATGGGCCGGATCCCGATTATCGGCGCGCAGATGGTGAATTTGCTACTGGGGGGCCCAATTATTGGGAGTGATACTTTATCCCGATTTTTCGCTCTCCATGTATTCGTTTTCCCGGGCGCCATACTCGCGCTGCTTAGCATGCACCTGCGCTTGGTCCTGGGAAAGGGTATCAACGAGAATCCGACGCCAGGTATCCAGGTTAATCGCCAAACTTACGACGCAGAGTATCATAAGAACGTCCAAAAGGATGGAATTCCATTCGTTCCGAATGGTGTCGCGAAAGACGTTGTTGCAAACGGAATTCTGCTCGTCGTTATCGTAGCGCTCGCGGCTTTCCTTGGTCCCAAGGGACCGGATATTCCCGGCGACCCAACACAATTAATCGCCGAAGCCAAGCCGGATTATCCGTTTCTTTGGCTTCTTTCCGCTGCAGCGCTTTTGCCTAACGAATCTGAATGGCTTTACGCTCTCTTCTTCGCGTTTCCGGTCATCGCTTCGATAATACTCATTGGGTTACCATTTTTTGCGGGTGAAGGTGAAAAAAGCTGGCGACGGCGGCCGGTATCCATCATCGCCGTCGTTCTGATTTATCTGTCCGTCGGCATGCTGACTTACGCCGGAATAACCGGGCCATGGTCTCCGCACATGGACGCGTGGAGCGGTACCCTGATTAAACCGGAATTCATCAAGGGCCGGACACCATTGGAGCTGCAAGGCGCGCTCGTATTCCAAAATAACCAGTGCCGTAACTGCCACGCGATCGGCGGTGATGGTGGACATCGCGGCCCGGACTTGACGCGGATTGGGACAATTCAAACCCAGCCGCAACTCGTGCGGCAGATCATCCAGGGTGGTGGCAACATGCCGGCTTACGGCAAGAATCTTTCCGCGGAGCAGATTAGAGCCCTGACCGCGTTTCTGGTCTCGCTCAGGCCGCCAAATTCGGCCCCTGCCCAGGATTCTGCGATGCCGGAAAAGCCGTTGCGCACCTCAACTGAGGAGAAAGCTGAACTGCCGAAGAAAGGGCACGAAGGGTGAGGTCAGGCCTGGATGTGTTCTCCAGCCCGAATTTCGCACGCCCCGGTAAGAAATGCCCGTTCCGGGCCAAAGCTGAATCGCCTTTGAGTGGTGCCGGTCCCCTGGGCTCCCATGCTGAAAGGTATATGGGAGGGACGGCCTCTGTGCCGTCCGACTAATTATTTTCGATTCCAGTAAGAAGGAGAATCTTGGGACGGCACAGAGACCGTCCCTTCCAAAAACGGACAGAGAGCGAAACTCTCTCCGGCTGCTATAATATAGAGCAGCAGTCGAATGGGTGATCCAGTAAACGCAGTATTCAGCTCTTGGTCGATACCGATAAGCCCAAGTGTCGGGTTACTGTTGTCGTTGATATTTTATCTGCGCGGATGGTTGCGCCTGCAGTTCCAGGTGCCGAACCGCTTCCCGATCTGGCGCCTTCTGGCATTCACGGCCGGCTTGGGCACGATCTTCGTCGCGATTGCATCGCCCCTGGATGCATTCGCCGGGCTGCTGCTGCAGATACACATGATTCAACACCTGCTGTTGATGATGTTAGCTCCACCCCTGATCCTGGCTGGGGCGCCGTTTCTTCCGATTCTTTCCGGTCTCCCGCGTTGGTTCATGCGAGAAGTTTTGGGTCCGCTTCTTGTCTGGAAGCCGATAAAACGCATCGGGCGGACATTGATCCATCCCCTGTTCTCCGGGACCGCTTTTGCCGCATCCAATCTCCTCTGGCACATCCCGCCGTTGTATGAACTCGCGCTCAGTTCTCCGGGCTGGCACCAGGTGGAGCATGTTTCTTTCGTTTTTACCGGCCTCCTGTTTTGGTGGCCATTAGTGCAGCCCTGGCCCAGCCGTCCAGTGTGGCCCCGCTGGACGATGATTCCCTACCTGCTCGTAGCCGACCTGCAAAACACTGCTTTAGCGGGGTTCCTTTCCTTTTACGATCGAGTGCTCTACCCGTCTTACGAACGCGCCCCTCGACTATTCGGTTCAAGCCCGCTGGAGGAGCAAGGATTGGCTGGAACCATCATGTGGGTGCCAGGTTCCATCATGTTTCTGGTTCCTGCGGCAATCATCGCCATCCGGTTCCTCTCGCCCAAGCCCGGGATTCGACCCTCAGAGGTCGCTGGAATCCGTCCCCAGCAAAGCCGGGAGACAGAAATTCCTCAATTGCTCCGAAGAATCGGGCTGCAGCCGCGCCACGCGACAGGGCCGTTTGATCTTTTCACTATCCCGATTATCGGCGGCATTTTAAGGTCGAAGTTTTTTCGGCGCGGCATGCAGGCCACGATGTTTCTGCTAGCAATCGCCATCGCGGCGGACGGATTTATGGGACCTCAGACAAGCCCGATGAACCTTGCCGGAGTGCTCCCCTGGACCCACTGGCGCGGTATTACGGTGATCGCACTTTTAACGGCGGGAAACTTCTTCTGCATGGTTTGTCCATTCACGTTCGTGCGCGATATCGGACGCCGCCTTCTGCCGGCAAGGTGGGCTTGGCCTCGCCCGTTGCGGACAAAGTGGCTCGCTGCTCTGCTGATCGCTCTGTACCTTTGGGCATACGAGGGGTTCAGTCTCTGGAACAGCCCTTGGTTGACTGCCTGGGTCATCGTCGGATATTTTCTCGCAGCGTTTTTGATCGACGGATTTTTTCGAGGCGCAACTTTTTGTAAATATGTTTGTCCAATCGGGCAATTCCACTTCGTACAATCGCTCGTCTCCCCCTTCGAAGTGAAGATCCGATCAGCCGACGTTTGCCGCACCTGTAAGACGTTCGATTGCATTCGCGGCCGAGAGACCCAACGCGGCTGCGAACTGGAACTTTTTCAGCCAAAGAAGAAAAGCAACTTCGACTGCACTTTCTGCCTTGATTGTGCCCACGCCTGTCCGCATGACAATGTCGGTCTGCTGGCTGTCATACCGGGGAAAGATCTCTGGAACGGAGAGCAGCGGTCGTCTTTGGGACGGTTCGCAAACCGGCTCGATCTTGCAGTGCTCGTGTTAACTCTTGTGTTCGGCGCTCTTGTCAATGCCGCCGGAATGATCACACCGGTCGCCGGGTTAGTGTATCAAGCCCAAATCGTGTTCGGCCTGCCGCGTCCCGTGATAATCGCGGTATTTCTTTTGATCGGGATGATTCTCGTCCCAGGGCTCCTCGTGTACGGAGCCGGAATTCTTAGCCGCAAATTAGGACGGATTTCCGTGCCGCTCCCAGCGGTGATATCCGATTTTGCAATGACCCTTGTTCCCCTCGGTTTCGGCATGTGGATTGCCCACCTCGTATTTCATCTGTTCACAGGCTCTCACACACCCATCCCAGTGATCCAGCGAGTTGCAAACGATCTCAACTTGCCGGTCCTTGGAAAACCTGATTGGGCAATTGCTTCGTGGGCGTTCCCCCAACTGCTCGACTTCGAGATTATTATCCTTCAGGCCGCCCTGCTTGGATCGCTCTACGCCGCATGGAAGGTCGCCAGGCGCTACGGAAGCACAACCGGACGCTCCGGCCTCCTATTTGCTCCCTGGTCGCTCCTGTGCCTACTCTTTTTTCTAATCGCGATCTGGATCGTTTTCCAGCCAATGGATATGCGCGGAACGTTAATTTCATGACGACGATGCGAGCGACCATCATCCTCTGTTGTGCCCTTCTCACCGTGGCTCGGATGGCTTGGGCCGACGGCGGAGCTATCCAGTTCCAGGGTGATACCGGTGCTTTTCGCGCCACACTGTTTACCCAACCGCCGATCCTACACGCCGGGCTGATCGACGTCACGCTGCTGCTTCAGGATCGATCGAACCTGAATCCGTTGCTGGATGCGAAAGTGACGTTCGATTTGACGCCCCAAGAGAGCAATGACGTGCAACAAACGCAATGGATGCCGCCCGCTTGCGCAATGAATAAGACCGTTGATCCGACAGATATTCCGGCAAAGCTCGGTCACGGCGAGAATCGCCTTCTCTATGGTAACGTTGTTCAAATACCCGCCAGCGGTCATTGGAAATTGAAGGTGATCGTTCACCGCGGCGCAGAAACGGCGGAAATTGAGACTTTGCTAAATGTGGCGCCGGCGCCGCTTCCACCACTGGCTTACTGGCATCTGTTTCTAATCGCTCCCGCGGGGATTCTGGGATTCGTTCTGCATCAGATCGCTCGAGAACAACGGGCAAAGCGTATTAACCCGGCCTTTGATACACCACCCTGAAGCGTTTACAAATCACCTGCTTTGCCAGCGAAAAAATTTTTGTCCGTTCGCTGGGAACAACAATGGTCGGAATTTTGGAGATGCGGTTCCCCTCGCAGCCCTTGCCTCCTTCTGTCTTCTATATTCTCTATTCTGCTTTCTATATTCCAGCCGCTCTTCTTCCGCTTGCCATCGCGCCGAGATCACCGAATAGTCACGGAAAACGGTCGCCGGCCAAAGCGTCACAATTCGCTCCCGCAACTCCTCGTTTCGCGTGAAAAGACTTCTGATCCTCATCGGTGTAATACTCATCCTTCTCTTTTTTTCAACCTGGATAGGACTTCATTTCTTTGTCCAGGGCGATTCATTCCGCGACTGGCTATCCAAGAAAGTGAGCCGAAGCCTCCACGCCGATGGCCGCTTCGAGCCTCTGACCTGGGAAGGATCCAACTTCCGGTCGGCGGGCTTTTCAGCGACGGGAAATCCTAAAAGCAAGTTGCGCTCCTTAAAGGTCACAAATATTTCGGCTCATATCGACTGGCACCAGCTGCTGAAAGGCCAATTCGTTATCGATGAGGTAAACGCGGAAAAAATCGAAGCTGTCGTTGGGAAAGGCGTTTCACAGCCTTCCCCCGAGGCGACCCATCGGCCCGCAGGGTTCAAGTTCTCGGATCTCCTTCCTTCGCAGGTGCGGGTCGATCATTTCTTTGTTGCTGATGCCAATCTGCATTGGCAAACGACCCTTGGCGATTCCGGCCAGTTCTCAGGCGCCAAAATCAGTGCAACTCAGAGACAGCCTGACCAGTGGGATGTTGAGGCCGTAGGAGGAAAGGCACAGCACGCAGGGTACCCTGTGATGGAAGTCGAGAGCGCTCATGGCACTGTCAGTCGGGACTCGATCGTCATCCAGCACGCGCAAGCAGCTCTTCCCGGCGGCACGTCGATCCAGCTGGCGGGCAACATCGACGTCGCAAAGCAATTAAACGCGACTCTGACGGCAAATTTTGCAGATCTCGATACCAACGCCGTCTTCCCCGTAGCCTGGCGGTTCGGAGGCAAAATGTCGGGACACCTGCTCTACAAAGGAAATCTTGACCGCTTCGAACACGGCGAAGTCACCGGCTCGGTGAAAATATCGGGAGCCGCTATCGATTTGGCCAACGTTTTTGGAACGTTGCATCAACTCGCAAAATTCGGCGGCCTCAATGAGGTGCAACTCGATTCCATCGCGACAGACATTCGCTACCAGGAGCGCAACACGCAATTTTCGAATTTTCACGCAAGCTATCAGGATCAAATACGAGTAGAAGGTACCGCATCAATAGGGCCCGAACATATCGACGCGAATCTGCTCGTGGGACTATCTCCAAAAATCCTGGGATGGATTCCCGGCGCAGAAGAACGAGTCTTCACCGATCAGAAAGATGGATTGCGTTGGACGTCGGTTCGGATCTCCGGAACACCCGAACAGCCGAAAGAGGATTTGACCAGACGGCTCGTTAGCGCCTTCAGGGACAAAATGACGAACGAATTCAAAGGCCAGGCAAAAGATGCTATCAAATCGTTGCTCGATATGCTTCACAATTAGGCATGTCTTCGCCTCGCTACCGCTCGAATGTTGCGGCAATCATTCAGGGACCGGATCAGAAAATTCTCATTGGCGAGCGTTCGGACGTGCGTGAAGCCTGGCAGTTCCCCCAGGGAGGCGTCAGAAAAGGCGAGTCCACTTTGGAGGCATTGTTTAGAGAATTGCGGGAAGAGGTTTCTCTCAAGCCTTCCCACTATCGTGTCCTGGACTCTAAGGGTCCCTATCGTTACCTTTTCCAAGATGGACGCAAAAAGGAAGGATTCGACGGCCAGGAGCAATTTTATTTTCTCGTCCGCCTCACGGCCCCCGGCTCCTATGTGAAAATAGAGACGGACAATCCCGAGTTCAGCCGGATTCGCTGGATTGAACCCGTTGATTTCCGTCTCCAGTGGCTACCGGAATTCAAGCGGGAGGTTTATCGACAGGTTTTCCTGGATTTTTTTGGAATTCGGCCAGCCTGAGCCAGATAGCTTTTTTCTGGATGCTGTAATTTCCCTTTGACTCTCACCCTGTATTCCGGCATCACCAGAGGCGTATGTTGACATTGGGAATGTTTTTGTTTCTTGGTGCCGCACTCCTGGGATGTGTTTGGTGGGTGTGCGTAAAAGATGACGCGAACCGTTCACGGTAAATCTTCTGTCGGCCGGGCGTCGCCGGGCGATTCCATCGTGTTAGTCAATTGTAACCTGTGCTGCGGCCAGGATCTCTTCCCCGTGTCCGACTTCATCGGCCGATGGGGGTCGGGGTTTGGTGTTAGGGGGTTTGGGGTTCCTTCTGTCTTCTGTCTATGTTTCCGCCGAACTGTTTCAGCACCTGGGCATCGTCAATCAGGTCGCGGCCAAGAACTGATCCAATTTCTCCCCAGGTTCAGCTGGAAAAAACCTACAATGCTGCAGCCGATCATTCCGCCCAGCCGGCTGCCTTGGGATCACGATCTGGGGCGCAAGCTGTTCGAACCGGCGGACGACAAATTCTGGCAAGCCGTCCGCCGGGAGGACCCTGAGCTGTTTAAGTCGATCAAGCCCTGGAATAGAATCGTCGAGCCGGACCCGCTTCGTGCGCTTCTCGTTGAATGTGGCGTGACCGACCCTGTCGTTGTCGCAGAGCCCGGGACGCATTTGTTCGATATTCCTGAGGATTAACGGAAGATAGTCCTCGGGCCGCTTTGGTCTCCGCATTCAACGGGAACCACAAAGAGCCTTCCATATTACATTTCTCATATCGTTCGGGTTTTCCACCAGCCAATGTCCTTTATTGTAACTGCATGCTGCGGAATGAGCGCATTATCCTCAGTGGTCTGTTGGAAGCGATGGACCTTTCAACAGGCTCGACTTTCTGTCGTCGAAACGCGCCTGGGACATCCGTTGCTTCCTGATTCACTCAACTCCCAAAGAACTCGTTAAATGCGGGGCTGCGTGTTGGCTGGTATATATCGTTCTCGTCAGCCTCCGCCGCCTGCCGGCTATTTGTAACTGGAGTTATCAGTTTTACGCTGACTCCCTTGCCTGTTGATTCACAACCTGTTGCAAGTACAACCGCGATTCCGAGCACGATTGTTAGTAATGCGGCTTGCCTGATCTCGTTCAAGAAGGCCCCGGAGCAATGGTTGTTGAGTAAACTACCACTGCTGAAAGGATAAACTAGTTTTATTATATGTTGATTCGTTTTCATTCAATGACTCCGTAATTAGGTACCCGTTTTTGCTTGGACTTATTCCCGAACAGGAGCAGTCAGGACCGCTCACTTTCCGGGCGAATACCTAATTGCGGAGCGATCACAAAGATGGGATCAATGGAGCGTCTTGAGGTAAGCCACGATGGCAGCTACATCCTGCTCGCTATATTTCTTTGCGAATGATGGCATCTCCCCCTTTATGCCGCTCTGGATAACGAGAGCCATGTGCGCACCGCTAATTTGGAGCTTTAGAAGGCTCGGGGCATCCTCGCCCCCATCTGCATCCCGACCATGGCAGTGAGCACAGCTTTGAAGAAAATAACTTCGTCCTTTGACCGCCAGGTTTTCAGGAGCGGACGGTTTAGTTCCAGGTTGCGTCTCCGATTCGTAGCGATTCCGATAGACTGCGCCAGCGGTAAATGTCGCTACTAAGATGACCACCGAGGTGATGACGGCCGCGATTAGACCCTTGATTTCGAGAGGGCTCATCATGGTACACCTCCGCCGCTGAGAAGTAGTTCTCCACCAAAGTACCCTGCCGCAGCAACCAATCCCGAAGCTAACAACATCAAGATCAGATACAGGCACAATCCGAACCGCGACATCGCTTCTCTTACAACAAGCCTCCACACGGCCAATGCCACCAGAAGCCCGAACGCAGGCCAGACAAATCGGTGATGCCAGCCAAAATCACCACGGCCCCACAAATCACCTTTGCTAAGAGCAATGCCAGAGATCACTGCTCCAAAAGAAGCCAGGGCGGCAACAGCTAGAGCGTACGTAGAAGCTTACTGACCGCAACTCTCTAGCAAACGGCAGCTTCTTCAACATGACGGAAACGAAATCGCAACCCGTTGAAAACAGCAGCAGCGCGATCGGGAAATGGGTCATCGCCCCGTGAAGTTTATCCCAGGGAATCAACGAAAAAAACCTTCGTTTACCCGAGTGTAGAGTCTACCACGGCCAGGCCATGGTTTGTTTCGGTATAATTAACGCTGGTCAACCCGAGCATCTTCCTAAGTTGAGTGGCTTCGACGACTACCGGCAGCGGTTTGGGCGCCGAACCCGGTGTGGGCAACGGAAACGCGGTACCCCTGGCGGTGTGGAAGGTGATGTTGCCCTCCACCTTCTGCATGACCTGGTGAATGTGTCCGTTTAAGACGGTCACTGATCCGAAACGCTTCACAAAGGAGAGGGCTCGCTCGGCATCATCGGTTCCCCAGCCCCACTGAGGATAGACAGCCCATAATGGAATATGCGCGAACAAGACAATCGAGGTACTGGCGGATAAGCTTTTGACGTCTTTTTCAAGCCAGTCGAGTTGTTCCTGGCCAAGAGTACCCAGGCCGCCCTCTTGGATATTTGCTACATTGACCAACCCGATGAAGTGCACCCCTTTTTGGTCGAAGCTGTACCATCCAGCCCCTGCAGTATTTTTGCCGAATCGTTCCCGGTATTGCGCGCCGTTATCGTAGATGTCGTGCTCACCAGGCACATAGAATACATCCTTTGTTCTGCACTCTTTCAACACCTGGGCAAGTGTGTCGAACTGTGCCGGATCGGAAAGATGTGTCAGATCACCGGTGTGCAACAGGAACTCTGGTGCTTTCGGTAAGGCGTTGACTCGCACAATCGTCTCCCGAAATGTCCCAACGACGTCCGTGTTTGCCGGTTTATTAAAGCCGATGTGGCTGTCGCTGATCTGGACAAAATTCAGTTCTGCCGTAGCGATTGCACTCCGGTTATTTGCTTCCTGGCCTAACACCGTGGAAGTCAGGAGTCCCCCGTTGATCGACCACATGACCCCAGTGCCCGCCCAGGCCATGCATTTCAGAAATCCTCGACGGTCAACGCCGTCGTCGTTTGTATTTTTTTCGATGAAGTCTGACATATTGGTTTTGTATTATTCTGGTTGATATGATGCGGCGTGCCGGAGCACACCCGTCATCAGATCCATACCGATTGCGACCAGGAATTATTCCTGACTAGTAACGACCGGGAATAAATGTCATCGAACGCCGGTATACTTTTATCGTAGAGCAGTCGTCGGCCATGAATGACGAGCATAGTCGCACGCGCTTTGAAACTCTTATGCTGCCGCTCATGAATGATGCATACAACCTGGCTCGTTGGCTGATGAAAAACCAAGAAGATGCCGAAGATATGGTTCAAGAATCGTACCTGAAGGCATTTCGTTTTTTTGCGAGCTTC
>DASZHC010000098.1:0-3299 GCA_035938215.1 Chthoniobacterales bacterium | reverse complement strand
TGACTGCCGCCCGAGAATCTTCCGTCTGTGATCAGAGCCACATCCTTGCCAAGACCCTTACCCATGATTGCCGAAGTAGGGGCCAGCATTTCGCGCATTCCAGGCCCTCCCTTCGGACCTTCGTACCGAATGACGATCACGTCCCCTTTCTTTACCTTGTCATCCAGGATCGCTCGCAGCGCTTTTTCCTCGGATTCAAAGACGCGGGCTTTCCCTTCGAATTTCATACCTTCTTTTCCGGAAATCTTGGCTACGGCTCCCTCGGGGGCCAGGTTCCCATAAAGAATAACCAGGTGGCTTTCTACCTTTATCGGATCGGCAAGCTCGTGGATGATTGTCTGCCCTTCTGGATACGGCTTAACGGACGCAAGATTTGCCTTCAGCGTCTTGCCACTGACGGTCAAGCAATCGCCGTGCAAAAGCCCCTCATCCAGCAGCATTTTCATTAATGGCATGATCCCGCCGATCTGAACCAGTTCCCACATTACGTGCCTGCCGCTCGGCTTCAGGTCCGCCAAAACCGGAACTTTTTTCCCAATTCGCGTCCAATCATCCAGCTTCAATTTTATACCTGCAGCGTGCGCTATTGCCAGCAGGTGCAGCACAGCGTTGGTTGAACCGCCAAGCGCGATAACCACGGTCATGGCGTTCTCAAATGCCTGCTTTGTCATGATATCCAACGGGCGAATACCCTTTTTAATCAACTCCACGGCGGCAGCTCCGGCCGAAGCGCAATCGGCCTGCTTCTCTTTGGAAATCGCCGCCTGCGCGGAGCTATTGGGCAAGCTCATTCCGAGAGCCTCGATCGCGGAAGCCATCGTGTTGGCTGTGTACATCCCACCACAAGACCCCGGACCAGGGATTGCGCACGACTCCACCTCTTCCAGTTCCTGATCGCTAATCTTTCCGTTGGAATGCTCACCAACCGCTTCGAAAATAGAGACGATATCCACATTTCGATTGTTAAGGCAACCCGGCAGAATCGTCCCTCCATAGGCAAAGACCGACGGTCGATTCAGGCGGGCCAAAGCAATCATACAGGCAGGCATATTTTTGTCGCAACCTCCGATCGCTACCATCCCATCAAAGCCTTCGCACGCGGCGACCGTTTCGATTGAATCCGCGATCACTTCTCGCGAAACCAGCGAGTATTTCATTCCTTCGGTGCCCATCGATATCCCATCCGAAACAGTAATGGTATTAAAGATGATCGATTTACCTCCGGCTTGATCGACTCCCTTTGCGGCCTCGCGCGCCAACTGGTCGATATGCATATTACAGGGGGTCACCATGCTCCAGGTTGACGCCACGCCGACAATCGATTTCTGAAAATCCTCTTTCTTGAATCCTACCGGGTACAGCATTCCACGACTGGGCGCCCTTTCCGGACCATCTAATATCGGTGCCGAATACTGGCGGGGGTTATAGGAGGAAGTTCGATTCATATGACGAACTGTCCTCTAAGGCTCTTCGCCTCGCCAGAAAAGAGAAAAGTGATAGATAGTTATACTAATTACAGCAAAGAAGAAGGGGAATAACATCGACGGCCTGAATCTCCAACAGGCTGATGGACAGCGTGATGAGAGGCTTGGCGCTCGGGGGAGTCGCGTGACTCGTGATCTGGATCTCGAGGCGATCGTGGGCCGGTTCTATGCCCCCCTGTACCGTTTTGCCTTGTCATTGACTAAAAGCGAAGCGGAAGCCGCGGATCTCACTCAACAAACGTTTCTCATTCTGGCCCAACGCTCTTACCAGATCAGAGATGTCTCCAAAGTGAAATGTTGGCTTTTTACCACCCTGCGGCGCGAATTTCTCCGGGGCGTTCGTGCGCACGCAAACCACCCTCATTTGGAATTTCAGCCCGATATCCACGACGCTCCGGCGCTACCTGAGGATCCTCTAAGATCATTGGACGCAAAGGCGGTTGTCGATGCATTGGCGTCAATCGAGCCAACTTACCGGACCGCCGTCGAACTATTTTACCTGAGCGAGCTTTCGTACAAGGAGATCGCTGAAACACTCGATATTCCGATCGGAACCGTCATGTCCCGTTTGTCTCGCGGGAAAGAGCAGCTTAAGGCTCTGCTGGCGAGGACGATCGCGGAAAATAGTCGCAAAATCATTCCTATGAACCGAGATGAAGAAGTCGCGAACTGAGATAACGAACGAGCGTGCGAAGTTTTTGTTGAGCGCTTACCGCCACAACGGCGCAGATGCCCAGGACCCCATTTTTCGCGAAGCGCTCGAGCAAGCGGCACGCGATCCTGATCTTGCAACCTGGTTCGCGAATCAGCGCAGCTTCGACGCCTTGATCGCAGAGAAACTTGACTCCGTTCAACCGCCTGCGTCCCTCAAGCCGGCAATCCTCTCCGGCCTCTACAGCGCACCTTCGAAGCATCGTTCCATTTTAAGCTGGCTCCCTGCACTCGCTGCCGTGCTTGTGTTAAGTGGGATACTCCTGACCGTGACACGCCAGGGCAGCGACTCGGATCGCCCTTCGCTCTCGCAGTATCAGAACGCGGCGTTCGCGGTTCTGTCCGAGGGAACCGCTCCCAACCTGGACCTCCTCACCCCGGATCTTTCCCGTTCACAAGAATACCTCTCGGACAAAGCCGCTCCCCGCGCTCCCGAGGTGCCTGCGACGCTCCGCGAGCTGCAAACGGTCGGATGCAAAGCGATCAATTGGAACGGGAAGATGATCTCTCTGACCTGCTTTCGTTTACCCAGCGGAAAGCTGCTTCATTTGTTTGTAATTGACGCAAAAACGCTCGGCAAAATTACTCTTCAGCCGGGGATCCGGGAAATCAATGGCTGGCACGTCGAGCTTCGGCACGAGCATGGAATGCTGTTAATGTTTGTGAGCAACGCCCCGATGCCAGAGCTGGTTAGGTATATATAGGGGGTAGACACGTGGGGCGGATCTCCGAGGGGACCGTTTCTCGCAGCGGGCGGCTCGAAGATCCGCCCCTACCGAAGGCCGTTCGCAAGATAGTAGACTGGCAAGGGTCGCATTTCCGAGGCGTCGCTCCAGATCGACGACATCTATTTAAATTCAGCAAATGGAGTCGACAGAACACATTTGCTCATGTGAATATCGACTCAACGTCCCGGAAGCCCCCGCGCTAGTGCACTTTCTCGCATATACTGGTGACGTCCGCTTTCTGTTATGCCAAATAACTCGCCAAAAGCCGTGATTCTCATGGGAGTCGCAGGATCGGGTAAAACAGCCGTTGGCAAAGGAGTCGCGGCACGTCTTAACTGGCTCTTTCTGGACGCGGACGATTTCCATCCGGCAGCGA
>DASZHC010000097.1:0-3106 GCA_035938215.1 Chthoniobacterales bacterium | reverse complement strand
GATCCCATGCCGATCAAAGAGCTTGTACAGCTCGACAGCGTCTAAAGCTGTCATTTCTGATCTAAGAGAAGATGTTTTCATCTAACGTTCCTTCCGAAGATCGACTACTCCAAATGCAATTGGGTGACTATGATGCGCGTGATTTGCCAAGAATAGAAGTCGTCGATTACGATCCTCGCTGGCCAAAAACATTTGAGCGCCTGCGTTCGAGAATCTGGACGGCTTTGAGAGACTTGGTGTTATCAGTAGAACACGTTGGTAGCACGTCGGTGCCAAGTTTAGCCGCAAAGCCTATAATCGACATCAGCATTGTGGTTCGTGATAGGTCAGACGTCCAACCGGGGATCTCACGTCTGGCGACTTTGGGCTACGTACACAGAGGTGATCTTGGCATTGAGGGACGGGAAGCATTCGCCAATCCCGATGGCTTGCCCATGCACAATCTGTACTTGTGTCCGCGTGATAGCGTAGCTCTTGCCAACCATCTTGCAGTTCGAAATTACTTACGCACCCATCCAGAAGCAGCGAGCGAATATGGTGAACTCAAGAAACGGCTAGCAGAGCGTTTTCCGCACGACATTGACGGTTATATCGACGGTAAGACTACCATGCTTTTGACCATGCTTCGGGCGAGTGGCTTCCCGCCAGAACAACTTCGGGAAATTGAACGAGCAAACCGGAAGTGAATCCGCCGAAAACGAACTCCTGGTGTGGACGTGACTTGATCTTTAAGCAATCCGACGCCGAAAACCAATTCTAGTCGCAAAAAGGCGCGAAAGGGAGCTTCGATTCTTGAGGTTATTGCCTGGACTTCAGAACGCTGTCTCTGCGGTTTATTAAATGCCGCCAAAGCAGAGATATTTGATCTCCAAGAATTCTTCGATGCCATAGCGCGATCCTTCTCGGCCAAGACCTGATTGTTTGACGCCGCCAAAGGGCGCGACCTCGGTCGAAAGCATGCCCGTGTTGATACCGACCATTCCGCTCTCCAAGCCCTCCGCTATGCGCCAAACCCGCCCCACGTTTTGGCTGTAAAAATAGCTAGCCAGTCCGAACTCGGTATCATTGGCCAAGCGGAGTGCTTCGTCGTCTGTATCAAATCGGAACAGCGGCGCCAGTGGACCAAATGTTTCTTCTTGGGCGACCTTGGCGTCGCTCGGCACATTTGCTAACACCGTGGGCTCGAAAAAGGTACCACCCAAGGCATGGCGCTTACCACCCGTTATGACTCGCGCGCCACGGGAAACCGCGTCTTGTATGTGTTCTTCAACTTTCTCGACGGCGGATTCATCGATCAGGGGGCCTTGCGTCACGTCCGGCTCGAACCCGTTTCCGACTTTAAGACCTTCTACTGCCTTCACTAGCTTTGCGGCAAACTCGTCGTACACACCCGATTGTACGTAAATGCGATTCACGCAAACGCAGGTCTGACCAGTATTGCGGTACTTGGAGGCAATCGCACCGGCTACGGCGGCATCGAGGTCCGCATCGTTGAAAACGATGAAAGGCGCATTGCCACCCAACTCTAGAGAAAGTTTTTTGATCGTTTCAGCGCTTTGTTTCATGAGGGTCCGCCCTACCTCAGTTGAACCGGTAAACGTCACTTTGCGGACATCTGGATTCGAGGTCATTTCGCCTCCGATCGCACGCGAACTTCCAGTTAGGACACTAAAGACCCCTGAGGGCACACCGGCCCGTTCGCCGAGCACGGCCAGAGCCAAAGCCGAAAAAGGTGTAGCTTGCGCGGGTTTGGCAATCATAGGACAGCCAGCGGCGAGGGCAGGCCCGAGTTTCCGCGTGATCATTGCCGCAGGAAAATTCCAGGGTGTAACTGCCGCGCACACACCAATAGGCTCTTTGATTACCACAATGCGACGATCACCCCACGGCGAAGGGATCGTGTCGCCATAGACGCGTTTGGCCTCCTCAGCAAACCATTCGAGGAAGCCGGCAGCATAAGCGATTTCGCCTTTTGACTCGGCCAGCGGTTTCCCTTGTTCCGCGGTCATTAACCTGCCGAGATCGTCGACATTGGCCAGCATCAAGTCGTGCCATTTTCGTAAAATTGCGCTTCGCTCTTTGGCCGGCCGGCGCCGCCAGTCGCCCCAGGCGTTCTTGGCTCCCGCGATAGCCCGGCGAGTTTCGTCACTTCCCATCAAGGGCACTGTGCCGAGGATTTCGCGAGTCGCAGGATTGTTTACTTTGGCAGTCGCACCGCTGTCGGCATCGCACCAACAGCCGCATACATAGGCCTGTTGGCGGAAAAGGTCCGGGTCTTTTAGTGAAAGCGTGTTGGTCATAGGAGTGGAGATGGTTAAGAGTTGCCGATCCAATCATAATTTGGATCGTTTGAAGGAAAGCAAGCCGTTCCCAGCCAAGGGAAGGATCACGAATTCTTTCAGATTTGCTGTCGTCTTCAAGCGTTTGATCCTGGGTAAGTCGGGCGACCTGAAACGAGAGATATTTCCAACCGATAACTTTCGGATTGAGGTTCAGCAAAAATGGGCCGTCCTGGGTGGGATGATAGATTCGTTTCAAAACAAATTCTCCGTACGATTGGGTTGCCTAGTGCGGGAATCGATAGGGCACTCTCCGACCTGAAACTATGGCCGGGGAAGTGACTTCACTTTCTAAGTGATTTCGATTAGAAATCAAGTCGAAAGTCAGGCGTTGGGGGGTGCAGGAGAGGGGGCGCGTCTATACAAAACACAATTATTGGCCCTGATGATCGAGCGGCGATCTCAGCTTCGCTTTCCTGGCAGTCCGTTCGAATCGAGCTTGTCTTCACCTAGTTGGTACTTCCTGAATGGGCGTTCCCACGCTTTTCAAGGCTGCCGGTTGACTCCAGTTCTGCCAACTATTGCAAAGTCCGAAAGGCCCCGGAGGCCTATGCTACCATGGGGGATTACGACATTCGCGAAGTGGCCCGTTTGCCTGCGAATCTTTGCCATACCTCGAGATCACTCTTGAACCGCCCTCATCGCCATTGTAGATCTTGGCGCTGCAGTTCATTCCCCCCAAATTATGCATCTGCCACGCCGCTTTGCCCTTTGTTGTTTGTTCTCTTTTGGAGTGCTCGGTCTGGTTCGCGCGACGCCGCCTGATT
>DASZHC010000096.1:0-3776 GCA_035938215.1 Chthoniobacterales bacterium | reverse complement strand
GATTCGATTAATTTTCGTAACCCGTCATCCCCCTTGCGTGGGTTGATGATGATCAGGCCGTCAATGCGTTTGCTTTTCGCCAAGTTCAGGTAGGCGTTGACGTCCGCAGAATCTTCAATGGCTTCGATTAGTAAGCGATATCCTCGTGCCCGACACGCCTCGTTGATGCCAAACATCATTTTTGGTACGAAGGCATCGACGGAAATCAGGTCAGGACGGGACAGGATCAAGCCTATGGTCCGGCTGCGCCCGGTAACGAGCATCTGAGCTGCTGAGTTCGGAACGTAGCCAAGTTTTCGAGCGATCGCCAGGACGCGCGCCCGGGTTTTGGGACTAATGTTGATTCCCGCAAGGTTATTCAAGACGTGTGACACGGTCGTTCGCGACACCCCCGCTTCGCGAGCAATGTCGTGAGTCGTAACGCGTCCAGTCATAATCCTTTATCGTGAGTCTGAAGAATCAACGTAAAGCCTCGTAATACGGCCCGAAACCAACATCAGCAATACTATATAACGACACTGCCGATGTATCAGGGATTTTCATGAATTCCTATCTTTGAAGTGGCGTCCCGGCTGGTCGCGCAGCATCTGCGCGACCAACTCTGCGGTCAGATCGCGCTGGGCTTCGGCGAGCATCTCGTAGCCGACCATAAATTTCTTGATCGATGCTGAACGCAGCAGCGGCGGGTAGAAATGGACGTGCAATTGCCAGTGCTCGAACGCACCAGCTCCGGTCGGCGCTCCGTGCCAGCCCATGGAGTAAGGGAATGGTACTTCGAAAAGATTGTCGCATCGGGTGAGAAGACGCTTGAGAATTTCTGCCAAACTGGTTCTTTGACAGTCGACAAGTCCGGAAGCCTCAACACCTGCCGCCGGGGAACAAGCAGCATCTCATACGGCCAGGTTGCCCAGGAGGGTAGGAGCGCGACCCAATCATTATTCTGAACGACTATGCGTTCGTTTTGCTCCACTTCCAGCTTCAGATAATCGAGGAGCAGGGGCATTGCCGGCCCAGCTCTTCGGTCTGCTCTGCCTACGCGTCCACGACGCCCCGAATGGCCTCCTCCGGCATTTCAGGCAACCTCCAATCGAGCCGTGGTGAAAGCCCACCACCGATGACCGAAGGTTCTCCATTCGGCAGGATCGCGGCGAAATCGTTGGTGAAAACATAGGTGGCGGTGTATACGGGATTTTTCGCGCCAGTTTTAGGCAGCCGCAGCCTGCGTCTTTTTCCTGCCGGATCGCAAGTATTCCGGAATCCAATCGCCATGGGCAGCGAGGAGATCGTCGACCAGCGCCCAGATCTGGTCCAGATCAAGCTCTGCAGCAGTATGCGGGTCTAACATGGCCGCGTGATAGATCAGATTGCGATCACGCTTCAGGAGTGCTTCAACCGTCAGCGCTTGCACGTTGATGTTCGTTTGCATGAGCGCGACAAGGTGGGAAGGCATTCGTCCGATCCGAACCGGCTGAACACCGTTCTTGTCAACTACGCATGGAACCTCGACGCAACAGCCAGCCGGCAGGTTCTCAATCAAACCGTGATTGGCCACATTGCCGTAGACTACTCGAGGAACACCCGTCTCCAGGCTATGGATAATCGAAGAACCAAACTCAACGCTTCGCTGGATCTTGAGCGCTAGATCTGAAACCTCCAACTCGGTCCGAAGCTTTTGCCACCCCGCAATCAGGCCTTCGCAACGGCGCGGATACTCATCGAGCGGAATATTGTACTTCTTGATGAGGTCCTCGCGTCCTCGCTTGATATACCATGGAACATACTCAGAGAAGTGTTCGCTCGACTCGGTGATGAAATAACCGAGTCGGGTGAACATATCATATCGGACGCGGTTTCCGTCGGGAACTCGCCCCTCGTCGACCACGCGACGGATTTCCGGATAGAGATCCTGCCCGTTCCGCTCAAAGTGCAGATAAAAAGCCATGTGATTGATTCCGGCGACCACATAGTTTATTTCTTCAAGCGGAACGCCGATATCGTTGGCGAGTTCTCCAGCGGTGTGTTGCACGCTGTGGCAGAGTCCGATCGTTCGAATCTTCGTGGCCTGGCTCAAGGCCCAGCAATTCATTGCCATCGGGTTGACATAGTTCAGATGAACGGCGTGAGGACAGACGCGTTCCATTTCCTGACACATGTCGATCAACACGGGAATCGTTCGCAGGGCGCGCATAATTCCGCCGATCCCCAGGGTGTCCGCAATGGTCTGGCGGAGACCGTACCGCTTGGGGATTTCGAAATCGGTGACCGTGCACGGCCGGTAACCGCCAACTTGAATCATGCTGATAACGTAGGAGGCGCCGTCGAGCGCGCGGGAACGATCAGCCGTCACTTCGACGGCGGCCGAAGCCCCAAGGGTCTGGGCGATCCGCCGGGCAACAACTTCCGATGTCTTGAGACGTTCCTCATTGATGTCGAACAAACAGATCTTGGAGTCTGCAAGCTCGGGGAAGGACAGGATGTCTCCAATAAGATTCTTTGCGAAAACGGTGCTTCCGGCCCCGATAAAGGTAATTTTTTTTGGTGAGTTACTCATGGCTTTTCTGTGGAAGCGATTGAGGGTTTAAATGGTCTATCATTCGATGGCAAAAGCCTACGACATAACTGCAATCGACAACAGCCCTTCGGAGTCTCACGACTTCGCGAAGGGCTGCGTTCCCCCCACGGTACAATTGTTTTATTTTGGCCAAAAGATCTCCGGCGAAAACGGTGCGGGCGAAGACGCGGTCAGCGAGATTTTTCGGGTTTTATCGTACAATAGACCTGGAATGCCGAACTTAACGCCGCAGCGTTACCATTCGTTATTTTCTTACTGAAAGAGCGCGTTTACCTCTTGGTTTGCCGCTTTGAGTGTCGGAGCGGGATCAGCACCACTCAGCATGATCCGGTCGATGGCCGCCTGCATGATCCTGACCACATCACTGGCATGGTCTGTGACCGGAAAAAGAAAGGTTACTTTGGGGTCGGTTCCCTCTTGAACAAACGGACTAACATCCATTCCTTTCTTGGCAAAGGCCTCTTTCGCGGTATCGACGTCTTCGCGCGCAGCAGGAAAGACGACAGCATAGCTGGCGACAATCTTTTGCGCTTCAGGAGACCCGAGAAACTTTACCCATTTCCAGGCCTCGGGCTTGTGCTTGCTCCCAATCCAAATCGAATCGGCCAAGCCGTTGAACATCGATTTTCTCCCGTCCGGACCCTTTGCCAACGGAGCAATCCCCACTTCGAATTTGCAGTTTTCCTTGTACCAGTTGATCATCCACGAGCCGTGCAAAATCGTTGCCCCTTTACCAGCCGCAAAAAGGCCGGGTGCGTTGCTTCCATTGCAATCCTTGGCCGGAATGATAAATCCCTTTTTTCCGGCATCGACGATCCATTTAAAGGTCTCCGCTAACTTCGGATCATCATAGTAGAATTTAGTCGCCCAAAGTCCGTCGTCAAATTTGAACCCGTTCGAGACCGCGAAATGGCTCCATTCAGACTGCCCGTAGGCGTCCGGGTTTCCGGGCATTATTAAGCCATATTGTTTCACCTTTTTAGGATCGAAACCGGCCGAGGTGCCATCTTTGCCAGACGCGTCGATGCTCAGCTTCGCGATCAATTGCTGATAACTCCCTCCGTCCTTCGGATTCCAATCAAGATTAGCCAGAGTGGCCGGATCGACACCCGCAGCCTTCATCATGTCCTTGTTGTAAAAAATTGCGATCGTGTCCCAATCTTTGGGAAGTCCATATTGCTTCCCCTCCTTGGACCAGAGCTTG
>DASZHC010000095.1:0-5227 GCA_035938215.1 Chthoniobacterales bacterium | reverse complement strand
CGGCACGGTGGAGATGTATCGAGGAAAGCCGGAGATAAAAATATTGTCGATGGATCAGATCAAGCAGACCGACTCGCGATCGAAGGCGAAGTAGACCTGCTTATTGTGGACCGTGCCGAGACAAACCGTTTTCGCCGCAACAATGCCACACCTGTCTCCGGGCGGCCCCAAAGGCGTTAAGCATTGAAGAAATTTCTCAAAATGCCGAGGCCTAGTGGTCGGGCATTTCGGCGGGATTCGGGGCAACACCTTCCTGGTTCAAGGCGCATGAGCTAAGGGTGAGTGCCGCGAACACAGCCAGGATAACGAGATACCATGACCATACTTTCATCCGCACGACAACAACCGGAAGAGCATCCATTGTAAAGCTGTTTTTTTCCCCCAATGCGTCGCAACGAGCTTATAGCAATTCTATTTTCTTCCGGTAATGCAAAAAGGGATCACAAAAATCGTAGATACCCTACGAGTGGGCGGACCCCGGGGTTTTCAACCATTGTCATGGTCGCGCTCCTCTGTGCGACGGGAACCCTTGCTGCCGATTCGAGTGAAGAAGCGGTCGAAAGAATTCTGAAACAAATGACGCTTGCCGAGAAGCTTGATTACATCGGTGGAATCAACGCGATGTCGATTCGGTCCATTCCTAGGTTTGATCTTCCGGAGATCCGTATGTCAGACGGACCGTTGGGCGTGCGCCAGGACAAGCCCAGTACTCGTTACCCGGCCGGCATAGCGCTGGCAGCAACTTGGAATCGAGTGTTAGCCGAAAAAGAAGGGGCAGCGATGGGACGAGACTGCCGAGCGCGCGGCATCCATGTATTGCTTGCTCCCGGCATGAACATCAACCGCATTCCATTCTGCGGCAGAAATTTTGAATATCTTTCAGGTGAAGATCCTTTTCTGGCGGCACAGATGGCAGTTCCGTTCATCCGTGGTGTCCAAGGAGAGGGAGTTGTTGCTACGGCCAAGCACTTCGCGGCTAATAATCAGGAGTATAATCGAGGGAGTATTGATGTGATCGTAAGCGAGCGCGCGTTGCGCGAGATTTACTTGCCGGCATTTGAAGCGGCGGTGCGCACGGCGAAGGTAGGAGCGGTTATGAATGCATATAATAAACTCAACGGTTCGCATTGCACGGAAAGCGAATACCTGAACAATCGAATTCTCAAACAGGAATGGCGGTTCGATGGGGTATTGATGTCCGACTGGGGAGCGACGCATAGCGCTTTAGGTCCGGCTTTGCACGGCCTCGATTTAGAGATGCCGGCCGGCTACTGGATGAATTCGGGAAATCTTCTTGCGGCAATCGAACGGGGCGATCTAAGTGAGGAAGTGATCGACGATAAGGTCCGCCGCATCTTGAGAATGATTGTTAGGGCCGGATTTCTTCGGCGTTCTCAGCGCGATGATTCGATTCCGGAAAATAATCCCGAAAGCGCCAGAACGGCCCTGGAAGTCGCACAGGAAGGTATCGTATTGCTGAAGAACGAGAATAAAACTCTGCCTCTCGATCGTGCTAAAACAAAAAAAATCGCTGTGCTCGGGCCCGATGCCCATCCAGGTGTTCCTTCTGGCTGGGGAAGTTCGTATGTAGCGCCATTCTACTCCGTCAGCGTTCTTGACGGGCTAAAGAACAGGAAGGGTTCGGACATCAGCGTCGATTATTTTGGTGTCGGCGTTGGAAATTTTGGAACGTCGCAGTTTGAACACGAAGTTGAATCCGGGAAGAACGAAAGTGGCATGGAGGGGGAATACTTCGACAACCCGTCGCTCTCCGGGCGCCCGATCCTGAAGCGGGTCGATCAGCGAATCAATTTTGATTGGGCAGCCGAGGAGGCTACTCGAAGCATGTTGCCTGTTCAATTCACGGTGCGATGGACCGGTTTGATTCGTCCCACCAGTTCTTCGGTACACGTCTTTCGCGGACGCGCAGATTCCGGAATCCGAGTTTTTTTGGATGACGAATTAATTATCGACGATTGGGGGGATCACGCCGCGCGTCCCGATGTGACGACGCGTGTTCTGGAGGCTGGCAAAACTTACAGGCTTCGAATCGAGTATAAGAATAGCGGCGGGGGTGGCGCAGTGGCCCAGTTCGGCTGGGCTTCGCTGGAAGTCCCGGAAATAGTCAAGGAGTATGACGCTGCGGTTGTTTGCGTTGGATTTGACAATGGGAACGAGGGAGAGGGATCGGATCGAGCTTTCGGATTGCCGGATGCACAGGACGATCTGGTGCGAAGAGTGGCCGAGAAAAATCCCAATACGATCGTTATCCTGAACTCAGGTGGGAATATCGACATGCATAGATGGCTGAAGAAAGTACCGGTTCTATTACACGCATGGTATCCCGGCCAGGAAGGCGGAAATGCACTGGCCGATATTTTGTTTGGCGATATCAATCCATCCGCAAAACTTCCCGTGACATTCGAGGCTCGGAAAGAAGACAATCCGGCTTATGGTTTCTATCCTTCTGCCGATGGGGGCGTAAGCGTGCGATATGGGGAGGGGATTTACGTCGGCTACAGGGGCTACGATCATTTTGAAATTGTGCCTCTGTTTCCGTTCGGCTTCGGCCTTTCCTATACGGAATTTAAATATACGAATTTGCAGATCGACCAGGATGAATCTGATGGCGAAGTAGCTGTCTCATTCGATCTGTCCAACGTCGGAAAGAGGGCGGGAGCCGAGGTCGCTGAACTTTATGTGCAGCCTGAGCACCCCGCCATTGATCGCCCCCCGAAAGAGCTGAAGGGATTCGAGAAGGTTTATCTTGTTCCCGGCGAATCGAAACGTGTGAAGATGAACCTTGACCAGAGATCATTCGCTTACTTTGACCCGGCCAGGATGGAATGGAGGACAGACCCCGGTGTGTACGAGATCGTGATCGGAGCCTCTTCGCGGGATCTGCGGATCAAGCAATCTTTTCAGCTGCGAGTGCGCTAGAAGCAGCGCTGGGGGTTTGGAGTTCGGGGTTCGGGGTTCGGAGTCGGAGGGTCGGAGTTCGGAGGTCGGAAATTCCGTTCACCCTTCTCCAGACTTCTGCCTTCTGATTTCTGTCTTCTACCATCTACCTCTCTGCTGTATCCGTAAGTGCTGCTGGAAACGGAAATTTCAGCACGTTAAGACGGCGTCGAGGTATTAGGAGGCGAGGTCACGCGCGGAGCGCTTTCGAGCACGGACGCGGAGCGCTTCGAGCACGGAATATGGCGATTGCGTCGGGACCACGCGCTCGAGCGCGAGCCCCGCCTTGGCGAATAGATCGGCGAACTCGCTTTCTGTCCTCTCTTTGCCATTCGAGGAGATGGTTAGCATCTCGAGGTCGATCAGCCGCGCGAACGACGGATCCCCCGGGGGCGGCAACCACCATTTCGACCACAAGAACGCGACCGCCCGGGGCCATGGCATCGCAGCAGTGGCTCAGGATCGTCTGGCACCGGGTGTCGTCCCTGTCGTGGAGGATGTGCTTGAGCACATAGGCGTCGCAACCGGCGGGGACCGAGGTGAAGAAGTCACCGCTTACGGCTTGGACTAGAGCTCCTTTCTGCTGACCCCGCCCTTGCTTCTTTGGCCAGATTACGTTTTGGTTGTTCGTGCTCCTTGGCGAACAAGAGACGTTAGACCGCGTTCTGAGAAGCATCCGGCCACTTGCCATCGTCAAAGTCTTACTCTCGGAATGCTCCAACCGAGTTATCGCGGAAAATATTCGCGCTACAATTCCTTTGCCTCGTTTCGATAACTCGACCGTAGATGGTTATGCACTTCGTTGTGAAGATGCGACGCGCGGTGCGCGCCTTAGGATCACCGGAGAACAGCCAGCCGGGCCGGATAGCGGCCTGATGGTTGAACGAGGGTGCGCGATTCGAATTTTTACCGGGGCACCGATTCCCAGGGGGGCGGATTGCGTCATTATGCAGGAGGATGTTGATCGTTTCGGCGAATCGATTGTTTTGAAAGAGAGCGTTGGCCGCGGTGACTTTATTCGGGTTCGAGGAGGGGACTTGAGCGAAGGCCAAATGGTGATCTCGAGGGGGGAGGTCGCCACTGGTCCAAAGCTGGCCGCAATCGCGTCTCAAGGTCTGAATGATTTGAGTGTTTTCCAACGTCCGAAAGTCAAAATAATAGCGACGGGGAGCGAGCTTCGGTCGCAGGGAGAGCTCATCCGACCTGGCGAAATTTATGAGACAAACCGGGTTCTCGTTGCCGACCTGGTCGCGAATTCCGGCGCCGAGGCAGAAGTTTTCGACATTGTGCCCGATACGGAAGAGGCACATCTGCTTGCCTTGGAACGCGCGCGAGGCAGCGATGCAATCATCGTCGCAGGGGGCGTTTCCGTTGGGGATAAAGATCTGGTAAAACCGACCTTGCTGAAGCTCGGCGCGGAATTGCGTCTGTGGAGAGTCGCAGTGAAGCCTGGAAAACCGTTTATGTTTGGTCAATGGGGCCGCACCCTGGTATTCGGATTACCGGGGAATCCAGTTTCAGCCTTTGTCACGTTCCTGCTCTTCGTCAGACCAGCACTGTGGAAATTGGGCGGACGGGTGTCGCTGGAGTTGCCTCGGTTCCCGGCGCGGCTTGGGCAAGACCTCGTCAATGCTGGGGATCGCCCGCATTATTTACGTGGGACGTACTCTCAGGGTGTTTTCAGACCTTTCGGCAGACAAGAATCACACGCGCTCTTTGGATTATCCCGTTCGAATGCGCTTTGCCGTCTTGAGCCAGATCAGACCATCCCAGCGAATTCGATTGTCGATATTATCCCCTTTTGATGGGCATCATCTCACTCTCTTTGGAGGAAACCCGAGTTTGTTTATGCTTCCGAGCCCTCGGAATTTTTCGCATCACTGGCTCCTGGACCCCTTGCTCTAAATCCATGTTGCACCGCGCAGGATGAGGACCCATAATTTTGAGAAGATGGTTGCTCTCAAAGAAGGATATGATCTAACTGCCGAAGTCCTGCGGTTAAAGCGGCAGCGCAACGCGATCATTCTCGCTCACAATTACCAAGTTCCCGAGATTCAGGATGTTGCCGATTACGTAGGCGACTCGCTTGGACTCAGTTTTAAGGCCAGGGAGGCTGACGCAGACGTGATTGTGTTCTGTGGTGTGCACTTCATGGCCGAAACGGCGAAGATAGTGAACCCGACGAAAACGGTGATTTTGCCGGACCTGGAGGCGGGTTGCTCTCTTTCGGAGTCGTGTCCTGCGGAAAGTCTGGAGAAGTTTCTGAGGG
>DASZHC010000094.1:0-12183 GCA_035938215.1 Chthoniobacterales bacterium | reverse complement strand
ACGTGACCGACGAGCAACGCGGTCGCCGGCCCATTTTCATCGCAACCCTTCGGGCCGGAGCCAGTTGGCCGTTTTTCTGCGTTGCTCTCTCGGCCCGTATGATTCAGATATGGGCGCTCGTTCGCGCCTTGAAAAACAGCCAACTGACTTCCGGCAAAATTTATGTTATTTCGGGGACAGGACACTAGGAAGTTCGGCCGAAATTTCGGCGCTCAAACAGTAAAGCGTGACGCCGCAACGATTCCCAGATTCTATGTTTCCAAATGCCGGACATGACTCAACCCAAAACTTCCTCCAACCCGCTCATCTACGGCTGCATGATGATCGGCGGTACTTTCGATGGTTCTCCGCTGACCGCTGAGCAAATGAAAAAGGGACGCGCGGCGATCGAGACCGCACTCGAGTGTGGTCTCAACTTTTTCGATCACGCTGACATTTATTGCTTTGGCAAGTCGGAGACCATTTTTGGCGAATTCCTGAAAGAGAATGCAAACCTGCGAGATGAACTCATCCTCCAGAGCAAGTGCGCAATCTATCTGCGTAACCAACCCGAGGAAGGATTGCCAGGACGCTTCGACCTGAGTTTTGAGCACATCGTCGAGGGGGTCGACGGAAGTCTGAAGCGGCTGCAAACGGGCTACCTGGACATCTTGTTGCTGCACCGCCCCGACCCGCTGGTCGAACCGGAGGAAGTCGCGCAAGCCTTCGATCTCCTGCACCGGACGGGAAAGGTGCGGAGGTTCGGAGTCAGCAACCATTCTCCGGCACAAATCGAACTGTTGAGAGCCTTTGTCGATCAACCGATCGTGGTGAATCAAATAGAATATAATCCAATTCATACGGTGCTTCATGATGCGGCAATCCATGCCAACATGAAGCGTCCGGAGTATGGTAATCCGGGCGAAGGAATCATCGAATATTGCCGGCTGCACGGGATCGCGCTCCAGGCCTGGGGATCGCTTGCGAAGGGAGTGCTCACAGGGAAGCCTCCCGGGCCGGAGACCGAACCGCGGATTCGCGAGACGGCCTCCCTCATCGAACGGATTGCAAGAGAAAGGAATGTCAGCCGGGAAGCGATTGTGATCGCGTGGATCCTGCGCCACCCAGGAGCGATTATGCCTGTGATCGGAACAACGAACCCAGACCGGCTTAGAGCTTGCTGCCAGGGAGCCGAAGTGGAGCTCTCGAGGATTGAATGGTACCAGATCTATAGCGCAGCGATGGGGCATGGGGTGCCATGACCCGGGCACCGTCCGGCAGATTGCAGAGTACTGTTTTTATGGCGAGAGACTGCTAGTTGCATACACAATCGCGACTCCGGTATGCGGGTACTGCCAGAAATCGGGCTCTTCGCCGGGCACTTGATCCGTGAGAATTACGGCGCTCGCCCCAAGACAAGCAGCCTCTCTTTGCAACCGGTGATAGTTATCTGCGGGCACGGTGTCTCGCCCACCGGAAGACGAGACATTCCCTGCTTCGAAGTAGTTTCGCGCCGGTGGGCTCAAAAAAATGATGACGTGATCGGGGTTGACATCCCTTGTCCAATGCCCTGTTTGGCAACAACCTGCCAAAGCAAGACTTGTGCAGATAAAGCCCATCGCTGCGCGTTGGTAGCGAGGCAATTCCTTATTTTGTTTTATTCTCAAGTCGCCCAGCCCCCATCGATGACGTGAATCTGGCCGGTGGTAAACGCCGACTCATCGGACGCGAGATACACAACCAATGCAGCGATTTCCTCAGGCTTTCCGAGGCGCCTCATTGGCTGACGCTCGATAAAACCCTTGTGAACCTCGTCAAGCGACACTTTTTGCCTCGCGGCTTGCGTCGCAATTCGATCGGCCAACGACGGAGAGTCCACAGTTCCGGGACAGATCGCGTTACAGCGGATGCCGCGTGTCACGAAGTCAGCAGCCACGGACTTGGTCATGCCTATGACCGCCGCCTTACTTGCCCCGTAAGCGAAACGGTTGGGAGCTCCTTTCACACTGGAAACAACGGAGGACATGTTGATGATCGAGCCTGATCCCTTCTCTAACATTCCCGGGAGGAAAGCTTTAATCATTCGAAACATTGCGTGTGCGTTGATCTCGAAGGCAAATTCCCAGTCGCGCTCGCTGCATTCGAGAATCGAGCCGGCATGCACATAGCCGGCACAATTGAAGAGAACATCAACAGGACCGGTCTCAAGGGCAAAAGCTTGCACCGCCGACGGGTCCGTGACGTCGAGTTGCCGGTTTTGGCGGGCGCTTAGCCCTTCAAGGGATTCCCGCCTGATGTCCGTTGCGATCACGTCCGCACCTTCGCGTACGAATGCTTCAGCAGTTGCGCGACCGATACCTTGACCGGCCGCTGTAATCACCGCACGTTTTCCGAAGAGTCGAGTGCTCATAAATCCGTTTTGCCGTACACAGAGAATACAAGCCATTTTATGAGAAACGCCGAACTTTTTTTCCTAACCCCCGCTTCCTATTGACGCAGAAACAAAGGATAGATCATCAAATGCAAGTCGAGCTCAACTACGGCCGCGGCAAACTGCCTATCCAATTACCAGAAGATCTGCAGGTCACGGTCCTGCGCAAGCAACCTATGCCGGTGCTGGCCGATCCGTCAGCGGCTGTGAGGAAAGCCTTGCTAGAGCCGGTCGGCACGGCTCCTCTGGAAAAGTTGGCGCGTGCCGCGCGCAGCGCTGCGATCGCAATCTGCGACATTACCAGGCCGGTGCCGAACCATTTGTTCCTTCGTCCGTTGATCGAAACTTTGCTTCATGCAGGGATTCCGGCTCAAGCCATTCGGGTATTGGTGGCGACCGGCCTGCATCGGCCCAACCTGGAGGGCGAGTTGGACGAACTGATTGGCGATCCATGGGTCTTGCACAACGTGCGAGTCGAGAACCACTACGCCACCAGGGATGAGGATCACGTTCTGCTCGGCAACACGAGCACTCGCGGCACAGTGGTGCGCCTCGACCGGCGCTTCGTGGAAGCGGACCTCAGGATTGCAACCGGCTTGGTTGAACCCCATTTCATGGCCGGTTACTCTGGCGGACGCAAGGTCATCGCCCCAGGACTGGCCCACGCCGAGACCATTACTACTTTCCACAGCGCGCGCTTCTTGGCCGATCCTAAGGCTGCCAACTGCAATTTTGAGGGCAACCCACTTCATGAAGAACAACTGGAGATCGTACGGATGTTAGGAGGCGCGCTGGCGATCAATGCTGTTGTCGACGAGGAGCGCAGCCTCTCATTCATCAACTTCGGCGAGATTGTTGGCAGCCACGCCGAAGCGGTCGCCTTTGTCCGAGACTATGCCGAGGTGTCCGCCGGGCGTCGCTTCAAAACCGTGGTAACAAGCGCGGCAGGTTACCCATTGGATAAGACCTATTATCAGACCGTGAAAGGAATGGTAGGCCCCATTGACATACTTGCGCCGGGTGGCCGGCTCATTGTAGCTTCCGAGTGCTCGGAGGGGCTTGGATCTCCTGAGTTCGTTGAAGCCCAGCGCACACTGGTCCAGCACGGGCCGAGCGAATTTTTGCGCCGGATCCTGCTTAAATCACGCGCCGCCATCGACGAATGGCAGACCCAGATGCAGCTCAAGCCGATGGCTATTGGCACACTCCAGCTTTACAGCACGGGCTTGAATCCTGCACAACACGCCCTCACCGGCATCGCACGCATCGAGTCGGTGCCCTCCGCCGTGCTGGAAAGCGTCGCGGCAAGCGGCGACAGCGCAGTGGCCGTCATTCCCGAGGGGCCTTACGTCGTGCCCTTCTGCCGATTAGAGCCGGAAAACGAAGCCGCGCTCACGGTCTGAGACGCGACCCCAAATCGGAGCGCTGAGACCGACATTTTCAGGTCCGCCATGGTGCAATTGCCTGTGGAGCAATTCCTTGAAAACTTGCTGAGATTCGATGCAGCGGTGGTGGTTCTCGGAGCGGATAATGTTCAGAAGAAGGCGAACGAGGATGTGCACGTGCCTCGCCATAACGTCGTCGTTGAACTGGGAGCCTCGTTGGCACGACTCGGAATCAAGAGGACTTTTCTGGCTAATATGGAGTGCAGAGTGATCGTGGAGCCTTGGAATGTTTTTAACCAGCGCGTTTGAGAGGGCTTACTGAGTCTTGAAACCTTCATTGGTGCTTTCTGAGGCCGCTTGTTCGCCCTCGTGATCTCCTCACCTCATGAGACGCCTAAAGGAACCGCAGATGAATGAACTGGGGCGCTGGAACCGCTAGTACCCCAGGCGATCTAACTTAAGCTCACAAACGCGCTACGATGTAGGCGAACCGTCTCGGTTTGCACGGTTTTGAAGCGCGCAACGCGGGACGCTTCGCCTACTTGCGCTCAAGTTAAGTTAGCGCTTATGGAGATCTGCCCCTACCGAGTGACGGTCCGATTTCAAGTTCCTTCAAGCGACAGAGACGCATATAGGTGTGACGCTGGCGAGCATCCCGCGCCGGTTTCCGAAAGCATTCGGGGTTCGCCCCGGCAAGGCCCTTCCCAAGCAGCCTGGGGCGGGTAAATTTCTCACATCAAACCGGTGAAACCATGAACACTGCACTCATAGTTGTTGTTTCGTTGGCCGTTCCCTTTCTATGGCTTACAGCCTTCACCGATCGGCGGTCCTTTAATGAAGCTATCAAACTCCGAGAGATGATCACCGAGATTCTTCTATCGGTCGCGGAATGGGAAAACGGTAAGTCGACAGTTTTTAAGATTCTAGCGCTGAAGAGCCATCCCAAAAATCTGGTGAACCGTTTGAGGCTTATTCGCGGATACATGATTATTCGTCTCGTCGTCAAGCTACCCCGAAAAAGGAACGTCCAGGCCGCGAGCGCCGTTCTACAGCAATTTTACGAATGCGTCTGGAATAGCGCACCGGGCTTCCGCCCCCAAGCCGAAGTTATGGCGCTTGAGATCAGAAGATTGCTGACATGAAGACCGCACGGAGCCGTCTTTGAATTCCGCTTTCGCTCCTCATTGATCCGCCTTCGCAATTCATCAATTTCAGGTCGGATTTTGTTGGAATAATCGACCATGTCCTGAAACACCATCGGATACCAAGCATACTGTGGAAGCAGTTTTCGAGTTGAGAGAAGAATTTGTGTATTTTTAGGGAGGGATGGCCTCTGTGCCGTTCCCATTTTTCTCTTTGTTAGGGGGCCCGAAATGATTAGTCGGACGCGACGGAGGCCGTCCCTCCCATGAAAAAACGAACATCGAGCAATATTCTGTCTTCTGATTTCTAACTCCTGACTTCTTCCCCCCATTCAAATTTCGAAACGGGCGACCGCGAGACCTCTCAGCAGCTGCGGTAACCATCGCTTCAGACCACGCTTCGGAGCTGGGGCAATCCAGCCCGCCAAAGGTCCGTTCAACACGAGCCTTCGCACGACACGTCGAAGCCGCAGCATCGTATCGGACGGTTGTTCGCCGGAACGAGGGCTAGCAAAACCGTCCGATAAAATCAGCACGCGATTTTTTGCCAAGTTCCTGGTCGCAATGATCCTGCGATGTAAGGCCGTCAGAGCCTCAACGATGAAGCTCTTTCCAGCGGCTTCCTTGAGCCGGCCCAATCCACGCGCGAATCCACTGAAAGTTGCGTTGCGGCATTGCCACTGAACTTCTCCCTTGTTCAGCAGCAGCAAGTGAAATTTCCCTGACTTGGCGGAGGAGACCGTTCCTGCGAGGAAATCACGCGCGCGCGCCAGAAATTGGTTCATGCCGGTCGAACGACTCGCGTCGAGGAAACACCAGATATGCTCTCGATGGGAAGGCGTCCTTCGGCAAAGCCTGATCCGTTTTCTGTTCTCCAACCACCCGGCGCGCACCGATGCAGCGATCGTTTCCATCCACCCAATTGGCCCCGTCCTGCTATCTTTTGAAATTCTGCCGCAACGGGACGATAACGGGTTTTGAATTGTCGATTTTTCAACGAACCAATTCGAAAGTTCGATATGCGTAGCAGGGATCAAATCGAATAGTTCTTTTCCATCCGCTCGCGACTCTAGCGGTGCTCGAGAGGTCGCGCCCGATTGATTGTCTAATGGAGGGAAGCGTACAGGGCTTGGTGGCGGCTCGGATCTATGCTTCTCCGGCTTCGCAATATGGCGATGCCCCAGACAAAGACGCCAAGCCACATCCAGATCGCATTCCTCGACCGTCAGCCTCTTTGCCAACGCAGCGGCACAACGCGCGGTTCGGACGACAGCCAGTTCGGCACGCAAACCTTCAAGCTGGAATAGCCTGCCTTTCGCAGCAACCGCCATCCGCCGTTCGTCCGAAATGCTGACCGCCGGCAGAATTTGTCGGGCAGCACAGATCCCATTTGCCAATGCGGTGGTCGATTCCCGATAAGCCTCGACAAACGCGTCCGGTCGATCATCATACTCGATTCTGAGGCGGACGATCTCCATCCGCTCTTCGGGACTGAAGTCATCCTGAATCGGGACGCCATGAGCGAATCGGTCTGAAAGCTGCGGACGCAGATCGCCTTCTTCCGGATTCATGGTTCCAATCAAAATGTATCGGCATTCAACAACCCTCGTAATACCGTCGCGTTCCATCCGATACTGGTTGGAGGATGCGGAATCGAGAATCAAATCGGCGAGGTGATCAGGCAAAAGATTAATTTCATCGATATAAAGAACGCCGCCATGCGCCTCTTCGATTAACCCGCTGCGACCGCTCCAGAGCTGCTTCTCCACAAGCGATTGCGCGTCGACCGATCCAAGCAAGCGATCTTCCGTGGTGCCAAGCGGAACTTCAACAAACGGGGCTGGCTTGTCCGAAGCAAGCCGCAACACTTCGGCAAACGCCCGCGCCAAGGTGCTCTTTGCGCAGCCACGGTGCCCGAGAAGGAGAGTACCGCCGATGCGAGGGTCAATCGCATGATAGATGAGCGACTTCTTTGCGTCCTCCATGCCTACGATCGCCGCAAACGGAAACTGTGTCATTCGAGCTGACCTTGCAGTTCAAGCAGGCATTCTTCAAGCGCGGACACTGTTCCGGCATCTGGACGTTTCCAAAGCCTGCGCTCAGCCGCTTCCAGCATCCTTTCCACCGCCTCTTGAAGCGCGACAGGATTGTGTTTCTTAAAGAACTCCTGCTGTCGCGGATCGAGCAGTAGCGTCTGCGCAACTTCCTGGTAATGGGTGTCCTTGACCAAATCCGTGGTCGCGCCATACCCGAATAGGTAGTCAACGGTTGCAGCCATTTCGAATGCGCCTTTGTAACCATGGCGCCGCATAGCATCAATCCAGCGAGGATTCAGAACGCGGCTGCGAATCACCTTCACCAACTCTTCCTCCAAGGTCCGAACTCGAGGCCGCTCAGGTGCGCTCGAATCTCCATGATAGCTGGCAGGGGCTTTTCCACGGAGGTACCGCACCGCGGCATGCAGGCCGCCCTGAAATTGGAAGTAGTCGTCCGAATCGAGGATATCGTGTTCACGGTTATCCTGGTTCTGATGAATCACCTCGATTTCAGAGAGTCTCGCTCGGAGCAGATCGAGCTGTTCTCGGGCCATTCCCTCGCTATCAAAGGCAAAACCTCCCCATTTGCAAAAGACGTCCGTGATGTCGCGCGCCGACTTCCAATTTCCCGCATCGATCAGCGGCAACAAACCGGTTCCGTAGGCGCCTGGTTCGGAGCTGAAAACCCGAAGCGTCGCAATTCGTAAAGCTTCTTTGCGCTCGATTCCCCGCTCCGTTGCGGTTCGAACATCCTGCAGCCATGATGCCCGGATCGGGTTGAGATGCGGAGGTTCATCCTGTTCGGCGAGTCTCTTCGGTACCGTCGCTAGAAGTCGCATCGTCTCCCCAAAGGAATCGCGGAATAACCCCGAAACGCGCAGCAGCAGATCGACGCGCGGCCGCCCCAGCAAGCTCATTGGAAGAATACGAAAATCCACGACGCGCCCTGAAGCCTCCTCCCACACCGGTTCGCAGCCCCATAACCACAGCGCTTGCGCAATATCGTCACCTCCCGTGCGCATGTTTGACGTACCCCATATGACCAGCGCCAGCTTTCGCGGATACTCTCCCTGTTCCTGCAAATGGCGCTCCAGAAGTTGGCTGCCGATTCGTTTGCCACATTCCCAAGCCGTCCTAGTAGGGACGGCTCTCGGATCGATTGCGAAAAAATTCCTGCCGGTTGGCAATACATCTACACGCCCCCTCGTCGGCGCTCCTGCCGCACCCGGCGGGATAAATTCCCCATTCAAACCCGCGATGACGCGCTTCAGCTCGTTTTCACACTGCGAAAGCCTTGGAACCAGCAATTGCCGAATGAACGCGCGAAGTTCCCCTAGCTCGGTGGGTTCGTCCGGTGCAACACTGCGATCCAAAGCATCCCTGATCCAACTACGAGCCGTTACTTCCAGCAAATCGCGTTCATCCGGTGCAAGCAAATCCAATGAAAACGGCTCGTTCTCGGGTCGCACCTGATAGGGTCGCATCTCCAAGGCGACCGCCCTCTCGCGATCTACCATTGGCTCGTTCTCGCGGCCAGCTCGGAGATCTGATCCTGCCGCCGCTGACCCTACCGCCGGGTCGTATCTCATGCCACCGGTGCACATCATCGTTTCGTACAACGCTTCAAACAAATCCGGCCGGCTGCCGCTGCGCACCCGAAGAACGCTCAACAGAAAGTCGATCTGACGTTCTCCTCTTGGTGGTTCACCCAAAACATGGAGAGCCGACCGAATTTGGCTTTCCTTTATTTCACAAAGAAAATTGCCAATCGCATCGATTGACTTTGACCTTCCCGGAAGCTCATCGCGCCAATGCGAACTTTCCAGAAGCCGCGTGATTTCACGCTCCAACTCTTCCATTCGACTGGGATAAAGGTTGGAGCAATGAGCGTGTTCCTCAAGCAGACGCTCCATCTTCTCGAGTTCTCCGTACAATCCCGCTCGGCTTAAAGGAGGCGTCAGGTGATCAACGATCACCGCAGCAGATCTACGTTTCGCCTGAGAACCTTCTCCGGGATTGTTGACAATGAAGGGATATAAATGCGGCAACGGTCCAAGACAGAGACGCGGAAAATCATCATCGCCAAGTGCAACGCTCCGGCCGGGCAACCATTCCAAATTCCCATGCTTGCCAAGATGGATGATTGCATTTGCCGCAAATTTCTTCCGAATCCAGAAATAAAATGCAAGGTACGCGGGTGGCGGCGAAAGAGTCGGACTATGATAGATCGCCTGCGCTTGCTGTGAGAAACCGCGGGGCGGCTGGATCCCAACAAACAGATTGCCGAGCTGGATGCCGGCGACGGGAATGTCCTGAACGACCTTTTCCGGCCAATCATGCTCGACTTGAAGCCGCCGCTCCCGCGGCAGCGAATCGAAAAATCTCTCAAACAAATCTAACTCAACCGATTGAAGACTTTGCTTGCCGTAGGATTGCTCCGGATCGTTTGTAATTCCGGACTGTAACCACGCCATCAATTCTTCACCGTCTCGTGGGCAAGGTTCGACCCGGTAGCCTTCCGCTCGCAACGCTTCAAGCAGTCTTACCGCGCTCACAGGCGTGTCGAGGCCTACACCATTTCCGATCCTTCCGTTGCGATTCGGGTAGTTTGAGAGGATGACGGCAACTCTTTTATCCTGGTTAGGAAGCCGTCGCAACGAAATCCAATTTTTGATCCATTCGGACGCATATACGAGCTGCGAAGGCTCCGATCGCAACCGCTTTACGGCAAACTCAATTTCTTCGATCCATTTCTCTTCTTCCTTAAATCCGATAACGGCGCCAAACAGACGTCCATCCAGTTCTGGCAAAGCTACGTTCATTGCAATCTCGGCAGGAGAAAGGCCCGCAAGGTTCTTCAGCCAGGCTTGTCTGGAGCAAAGCGCAACCGGCAACTGTAACACCGGTAAATTCAGTTCTTCAAAGATCGAAATTCGTTCGGCGTCATTTGTCCCCACCGAAAAGCTTTGCGTTGTTACCACCAGATCCGGAGGATCTACCTGCGTACGTTTTATTAGCTCCGCCTGCGCAAGGGGATTCCTGAGCGAAACTGAATAAAAGCAGATGACCTTCATTCCGTCGGCTTCGAGCGCGCAAAACAAAGAATCGATTACATCCAGATCACCGGCTTGCAGCCAGGCGCGATAAAAGCAAATCCAAACCGTGGCAACTCCAGGGTTGGTTGAAGCCTTATAGATGCCGAATTCCGGCATTTGCACCGCTTCAGGTAGCTCATCCAGGCAACCCCTCATCAATAGCTCGATACAGCTTGCGGCGCGCCGCAGATTCTCTTTTCCGCCATTTTCAAAAAATTCAGAAATACGTTTGCAAACAGCGTGCGGGAAATCGCTCAGCCCTTCGAGATCATCCGAATCTGTTCCCGGCAAGATCAGGCATTTCGGCCCGTCGCCCTCCTCCTTTAAGTCAAGCAGACCCTGGATGAAGTAACCGAAATACGATTTTCCGCCCAGAAGCCGGGCAACGAGAAGTTTGGACTTTCGGATAACCGTCTCGATGTAATTGTCAGCTGCAACCGGTTGCCGTAACGCGAAAGCGTGCGCAAGCCGCAACCGGCTTCCGAATCGTGCACGCCACACCATCGACACCGAAGTCAGATCTGTGTCGGCAGCGCTGATAAAAATGATTTCTCCGGGAGTTTGATCGATGAGGAATAACTCTCGTTCAGCATCCAAACAACCTGGCTGGGCAGTAGTCCAATGCATTAGGGGGACGGGGTCATGTCTCAACTTTCAACATTCGCCGTGCGCTTTTTTTACATTGCGGCGATCTTGCCAGCGAATGTTGAAAGTTGAGACATGACCCCGTCGCTAATGCCATTCCGTTTTTGTTAGTTGGCTCATCAGGTCCGCGACCATCTTCCGATTTGGATGGTAGCCGATGAATACGATGCTTGACTTGCAATCATCCGGATTCCTTTTCTCAAAATAGGTCTGAACCCGATTGCGCACCGCCTGAACCACGAGCTGGTACTCCTTGCCTGGAACTGACGCAAATCCCTTTGCCCGCAGGATTGGCTGGTGCTGAGCTACCTCGCGGATTGCAGATTTGAGCTGATCCGGATCCTGCCCCTGTTGAGTGTGAAGGACAAAGGATTGCCATCCGGTGTCGTGCTCATGGAAGTGCTCATGGGTATGCTCTCCATGCTCGTGAGCGTCAAGGCCGCTGTGTCTATGGCCATCAAATTGACCCTGGTTTTGCAGCGGGCGATCCAGCTCCGCCGGAGTGTTCCGGACAGGACCATGATGATGATGATGATCCTGACTAAGGTGAACCGGATCTTCTGCGTGAAGGTTGAGGCCCATGCAGAGCCGCGTGTCGAGTTCCGCGTGATAGGCTAGTTCAAGGAATCGCACCTTCGTCGCTTTGAGACGCACGAGCTCTTCGGCTTTCATCAAGGACTCATCTGCAAGGGTGTCGATTTTGTTCAGAACAACAACATCAGCATTTTCCAGTTGTTGATTCAGGATAAGATCCACGGACGCTGCGTGATCCGGCATATCGCCGGACTCCGCTCCTGGAATCGGTTTACCGCTCTCCAGATTTCCACTCAACAACTCAGGCGTGTCAACAACGGCCAACACCGAATCCAGATGAAAATCGTTTCTGATTTCCGGCCATGCCAAAGCCCGCATGACCGGCGTTGGCAAAGCCAGCCCCGATGTCTCGATGAGCACATGCTCGATTTCATGCTTCCGGCCTTGCAGCTGCTTCATCACCGGCAGGAAATCATCTTTGATCGTGCAGCAAATGCAGCCGTTTGGAAGGTCATGAATTTCAACTCCGCACTCCTCGCCGGCAGTGCGCAAGAGAGCGCCATCAACAGAGATTTCGCCGAACTCGTTGACCAGTACCGCTAAGCGGCGATCAGGATTCTTTCTCAAGAGTCCGCAAATCAGTGTGGTTTTGCCAGATCCAAGAAATCCGGTGACGATTGTTACAGGTATTTTCATAGCGACAGTTTTGGCCTTCGGCTTCAGCACCCGGCGCACTAGTTTTGCTTTTCAAGGATTTTAGTGTCCTGTCCCCGAAATAGCATGTCTTTCGCCGCTGGTCAGTTGGCTGTTTTTCAAGGCGCGAGCGACGAGCATATCTAAATCGATACGTAAGGAGCGAGCAACGCGGAAAAAACAGCCAACTGGCCGCGGCCCATAGGGTTGCGATGAAAATGGGCCGGCGGCTGCGTTGCTCGT
>DASZHC010000093.1:0-7562 GCA_035938215.1 Chthoniobacterales bacterium | reverse complement strand
GGGTTTGCGTTCTCCGGCGATCGTCAGCGTGTCGCCGTGCAGCGAGATTTCAATCTCTTCCTTCTTCAAACCCGGAAGTTCGACTTGGACGGTGAACTGATCTTTGTCGTGGTAGACATCCACTGCGGGAGTCCACCGGCTTAGCGAGGCGAGGGGCCGGAAGAATGAGCCAAAAGGTGACTCAAACACGCGGTCCATTTCCTCGCGCATATTAGCGAGTCGATCCAAAGCGACCGACAGATCGCTTTGGGGATAACGTTGATAGCGTACGATGTTCATAACTTCTCCTTTTAAAAATTTCAGGGACAGCAGAAAACAAAGCTTATCGCGTGCCAGATTTATCTAAATACCTAAAGCATTGATAATAAGAGCATTACGATTTCACCTCTAAAGTAGACGCTTCAAATATGCGCCATAATGACTCGTTTTGAGCGTCAAAATGTCCGGCGTCTATACCGCGTCATTATGGCGCTTATCCAACGAAAGCTGGCTATTTCAGCTCAGCTTTTGGTGATGAGTCAGCGAGCGGCTTAGAAACGAAATCGTAACTAGGTTTTAGTTGCAATATATGGCGCGACGCCCTACAAAAATAATAATTTCATATTTACTATAAATACAGCAGTAACTATATGAATGGATTCGAGCCATCAGAACTCATCCCTCTTACTAAACGCTTTCCTCATCGAAACATGAACACCTCCTTTTCTTTCGCGCGATTTGTCTCGCTATTTCTCATCTCCGCCTTCTGTTTCCTGGCTCATACCCAGGCACAAACGTTGACCAATATTTACCTGGCTGTAAGAAACGACGGGATTGCTGGAACGGGAACAGCATCCAATCCTTTCGATGCGAGTACAGCGGCCAAGTACGATCAGCTATTGGCGACGTACTCGCAGAATACGATTTTTAACTACGCGGCTGGCACCTATCAAACACGCGGTTGGCGTTTCCGAACGCGAAAGTCGGCCGGGACCAACTGTCAGCACATCGGCGCGGGCGTGGATCAAACCGTGATCCAATTGGTGGGCGCAAGCGACCCCAATCAAGATGGAATTATATTTGGTACCGATTACGACGCGACCGCTGATGGATTTGAGCTTCAGAATCTGACTCTGGATTGCAACGCTTTAGGGAATCCAAAATTTACGAACGGCCTGGGTGCGATTGGCGCAATTAACACAGCGGGGAGCAATATCCTGATTCGAGGCATTAAGGTTATCGGTTTCGGAACGTCGGGAGTAGGCGCCGAATGTTTTGTGGTGCTTATCGCCCCGGGACCCGCTCTGAGTTGGCGTTCATTCAACAATATCACTATTGACAGCTGTATTTTTACAGCACCCGCCTCTGGAAATAAAGACGGTGTTACCTGTGTGACGATCGCGTCGAACGCGGGTGTCACCCTGACAAATACCTCGGTGATTAACTCTTGGTTCATCGATGTCGCGTCCGACTTTACTTTCTCGCACGCACTTTACGCTGAACTGTGCACGGGTAACTATATCCAGAATTGCGATGTGGGAGCTTACACTGAACCGTCAGGCGTTCAGTCCAGCCCGTGGATCGTACAAAATAATACGTTCGTGAACGTGTATTTTGGCCTTCTCTTAGTATTGCATAGCACCGGGAAAGTCCAGGACCTGGAGTTTCTTGATAACACAGTTATATTAATGAACACCTACACTCGCGCGAGTATGGCAGTGGGGATAGCCGAGCCGGTAGAGTCTATTTCCGGTTTGCGCAATAAACCGCAGGTGGTCAATGTGGCAATCGAGGGAAACAAAATCCAGGCAGCCACCTTGACCGGGCGGCCTAACGACGGGTATACAGGATTCTGGGTTGTTAGCCAAAATCAGAAGTATTTTGTCGATACCCTGACGATCACTGGTAATCAGTTCTCCGGAGCAAACACGAGCAACGGCCGGCAGATTATGATTACGAATGCGCCAAACTTCGTGCTCAGCTCGCAAATCTCCGGCAACAGTTTCTACGACGGTACTCCAGCAAATGTTACTCTCGTCCCACCCCTGTAATGACCGGTCGTTGGAGCCTGCGCACGATGCTATTTGCCGAAGTTAGGTAAGCGTCCGGCTTTGCATCTGTGTGCCGCTGAGCAACCGAGACAGTTACCTCGCCGCCTGGCTAAAGATTCCAAAGGGTTTTGACCGGGTGTGCCGACCACGCGCCCTGATTCCTGAGCGAATCAAGCTGGGTTCCTAGATCACCAAGATTTCTTACAAACCGATTTTGCTCGCGAAAGCTTCGAACGCGAAAGCCGAGATGGTGAGCGGCAGTGGGCTGAAAGATCTCCAAGTACATCGGGACCTCTTCATGTAAATTCGCCACCGCTCCGAATGCTTCTTTGCGCCAAAATGATCCACTCCCAAACATCGTCAGAACAACGTGTTTGTCAGAGCGAATCGAAATCCTTTCCCAGAATCCGAGAAAAGATGGATCAGCGAGATGATTTAGGTAGTGCGCATTGGATGAATGATCAATTTGTGCTACGTGGAATCCGGCGAGATCGCATTTCTCGTCGGCTGTGAACGAAATCATTCTCTTGTGTAGGTCTTCGAGGAGCGGGATGTGATCGTATTCCATGAAGTGCACGTAACGAGTATCTTCCGACTTCAGCCATTCCCAAGCTGCACGAAAAACGGGAGTATAGCTTTGCTTTTCGCGCTGATGATCCCGGGTCTTGAGCCGAGGTGAGTCGATCAGCGCTCGATGCGGATGCGAGATACGATCAAAATCGTTTTTTGAACCGCCGAATGCGACAAACACTGTAGGTCTTGGAGTTATCCGATCCCAATAGCCGAGCATCCGCTCAACACGTTCAGGACTTTGGTGAGTAAGAAGAATCGTGCTGACCTCTGACATTAGGATAATTGGGTTCAGGTACAACGAGGAACGCCAAGTCCTGCCTGGCATATGTCACGCGGGTTTGCGGAACAAATTCTGGCCGGACGGCCTTTGTCAATCCAAAAATGGCAAGTTTGCCTTTCCAAGGAACAATCAAGACTCGGCCGATCGATTCGCCTGTGCGCGGATCCGATAGTCTGGTGCCGAATGTTCTGGCAAACCAAAGAAGAGCCGTCTTGCCTACCGGAAGGAGCCATCTTATCGCTCGTGCACCGTCTCGCATACAAAAGTAATCCTGCTCGGCTTTACAAGCCGAGACAAAAGCAGAATATCTGCTGTTTTAAAGGGCGTTTTTGCCGTTTGCGTGTGACCTATCCTTTCTTGAATTACCTTACCGTGCAATAAGGGCCTGCGATGAAAGTATTGATCGACCATCAGCTTCCATTCCTACTGGCCCATGGTGGCCTGCAGATTCAAATTGAGCAGACCAAAGCGGCGCTGGAGAAGATTGGAATCGAAGTGGAATACCTCCGCTTCTGGGATTCGCAGCAAACGGCGGATCTTCTGCACAGTTTCGGACGTTGTTCGAAAGCCTACATTGACCTGGCTAGACGCAAGGGAATTGCGGTCGTAATGTCGGATTTGTTGAGCGAGACCGGTTCGCGTTCCCGATATACGCTACTCGCGCAAAAGGGTGTAATCCGGTTCGCGCGGAGAACGCTGCCGACGACCTTTCTCAGCCGGATGGGGTGGGACGCATTCAGGGCAGCGGATGCCGTTATTGCCCTCACGCCTTGGGAAGCAGAATTGATGGTGGACCTGTTCGATGCTGACAAAGGAAGACTCCATGTGGTGCCAAACGGCGTTGAGGAATGCTTCTTCACGAATGCACCGGCCGAAAGCCGCGAAGACTGGCTTGTGAGCACTGTTACGATTACCGCTCGCAAAAGAGTCATTGAACTCGCTGAGGCCGCTGTTGCTGGGAAACTCAAGGTCCGGATCGTGGGCAAGCCTTATTCGGAAGAGGACCCTTACTATCAACGGTTCTTGAAAATTTGGCGATCTCATCCTGAATACGTTGAGTATACCGGACCAATTTCTGACCGTGAAGAGCTAGCGTACCTTTACTCCCGGGCGCGCGGCTTTGTGCTTTTCAGCGTCTTTGAGAGCCTCAGTATTTCCGCATTGGAAGCTGCCGCAGCCGGATGTCCGCTCCTGTTAACAGATTTGCCGTGGGCTCGAAGCACTTTCGCAGACCATGCCCATTACTGCTCGCCGAGGGCAACCGCCGTGGAGGCCGGCCAGATTCTAAAAAATTTCTCGGAGACCGCCGCCGTGCTGCCTAGACCGCAGAAGCCGCTTCGTTGGGTGGAGGTCGCAGAGCGGCTGCGAGCGATTTACGCGGCAGCTCTTAAGGCTTGACACAAAATGCCAAAGCAGTTCCGGCAATTCGCGAGACGCGGTGCTTAAAAGATTTAAGAAATCGAACGACTTCCCGGTGTCGCGGCGTGCAGTCATGCCAGGCGATCGTGCCGCCAGCGCGAAGCATTCGCCAACCTTTCGCCGTGTCGTTCTGGACGTATTCGAAGCTATGCGCGCCATCGACAAACACAAAGTCGATTCTGCTTTCGAAAGGTGTCGGGTCGAACGTAGCGGAATCCTGGCGCAAAAAATGCACTCGGGGGACCAGATCGGCTGGGACCAGAGACCCTTTCCCTTTTTCATCAGTTAAGGCTTTCTCCTCACTCGCTCTGATCGTCATTTCGTGTCGGGGATCGTCTTCGGGCAGATCAAGCGTGTATACCTTTCCATCCGGACCGGCGTTCAAAGCGAGCTGCGTCGTTGACACGCCTTTATAGGTCCCGAACTCAAAAATTATTTTGTAACCTTTTGCGCGGACCAGGGAAGCGAGTGCCAGCGCCTCGAGAGGCATGATCGCCGCCTGCACGCCTTGGAACAGGTGCAGCTCGCACCGTGCGTTCCCAATGGCTTGGGTAAGCTCCCACACGCCGACAGCCGGCAAAGAGCGGAGGTCTAGTTCTGGATCGAGAACGTCCTCCGATGTCGCGAGTGCCATGCCAATAACATGACGAAGACCGGTGGGGTTTTTGACCACTATCGATCCCAGATTTGTTGCCAGCTTCGTAAACTTAGTTAGCGTCGACTTAGTTAGCATGGACATCAGAATAACTCCTCCGAGATAGTACTTCGCGATAAATCGCGAGGTGTTGTTCGGCTACGGAGACAGGGTGAAAGCGTTTTTTGGCAAGGAGCTTGCCGGTTTCCGCCAGAGATTGGCTTTGAGAACGATTGGCTAGAGCCGCGCGGACGCTTTCCCGGATGCTGCAGGGATCAGTTGGATCGAAAAGTAATCCGTTCACTTCATGCTCGATCAGATCCGGGATACCGCCGACTCGGGAAGCAACTACAGGAACACCGGCCGCCACGGCTTCCAGGATTACCATCGGACAGTTGTCCTCCAGCGAAGGGAGAGCGAGGAGGGATGCCTTCACTAACTCCTCCTTTAGGCCTTCTCTTCCAAGAAAGCCTCGACGCTCGATCCAACTATATTGTCGGACGAGACTCAGAAAAACCTCGGAGTAGCCACTACCCGATGGTGCTTTTCCCAAAAAGACTAAGCGAAAGTCTCGCTTTTCGCGCAGAGGGACCAGCGCTTCTATAAATGCATTCTGGTTTTTGCGCGGGCAAATCAAGCCGACACAAACGATTGTCGGAGGATCGAGAGGTTTTCGTTGAATCTCAAAAAAACTCGGGTCAACCGCGTTTGGAATGATCCACGTGCGCCGGCTCAAAGCTTGCACATTTTCCTTCGTATAAGTGCTGATGCACACGACGCCGTCAGTTTTCCGCAGCACTAGGTTTTCGAGCGTCGCGGTCAGGCCAAGGAATGACCAAGGTTTTGCGTTTGCGAGTTTCGCGACGAGTCGCATGTTTCCATGCAGCGTGACGACGTTAGGGTATCCGCTAAACACAGCGCTGATCGCACAATCTCGCTCCGTCCCCTGACCGTGGACGATGTCGGGTCGGATATCCCGGAGCTTCCTGCGAACTGCGCGAATACATCCCAGGTAGCCTGTTTTGAGCCATCCAATACTTGGAACAACTACTGCATGATAATAGATGTTCGGGGCCAACCACTCCGGTGCAGCCACCTCCTTCTTCAGGCAACTGATGACGTGAACCTCGAGGTCGTCAAGCTCTCTGAATCCGCGTAGCAAAGCCTCCGGGGCCGTTCCAAAGGAAGGCTCCGCACGCGAATAGTCGCGCTCGTTTTCGCGGTTATCGGTTGTTAGCAGCGCGATCTTCATTCAGCCAGTCCAGATGCTCTTCGATTGATCGAATGGGAACAGTGATGCGAAAGCTGGAATCCCCAGGTAGGATCAGGTATCGATGATCCAGGTTAACCAACCGAGCAATCGTTTCATAACATCCATTGAGAAATCGGTCGGGAAAAATCTCCAGCACCTTTGTTCCGGGACTACACCAGATCAGGTTGGTCATTGCCGCGCCATGAGCGGCGCAAATGGCGGTCGCTTGTCGGAACAGGCCGATTTGTTCTTGGAACGACAGCTCTTCCAAGTCGGTGACCATCCAGTTCCTCAGTCGTAAGAAGTTGGCCAGTTCGCTCTGGTTCCTGATGCCGCGGGTTTTTCCCTCTCTCCAAACGAAGACTCGAGGCTTGCTCGACGAGAGCACTGCGGCACGTGGGAGAAGCCTTTCGCGCAAAAAGTTCACCGCATAAGGGTTACTGACGCCGGTCATCGCTGTGGGACTACTGAAGTAGTAGGATTCGAGCTGAAGATGTTTCTCGGGAGTTTGTCGCACTCGATCGATTAAACCCAGCAATTGCAGCGACTCCCTTTCGTAGGGTCTCAAGTTCGCAGGTGCAAGGATTCTGGTGTCGGGCGGAAACTCGCTCAGACAGGCAAGACGAGGAAGTGCATCCATCAACCAGTGGAAATACCCTCCGCAATAGCGGCCTACGATGCTGGTCCAGGCGCCTTTCAGTTTCGTTGCCGCTGGTAGTACAAGGCAGGTGAAGCTTGGATCGTCCCTATAACAGTGTTCGTTCCACAAAGACTCCAAGGCGATATGTTTGTCTTCTCGCATCAATGCAAGACTCGGACCGACCAGCCGCGCGGCTGGGACGCGGGCCCAGAAAATCGGCCAGGGATAGAAAGCTTGCAGATCCCATCCGGTCCTTTCCGAAACGCTCCCACTTTCTGCAGGTGGGATCTGCTGCGCTTCGACTAGGATTCTTCCTTCGATGCGATCTTTCCGAAGATCGTCAATTAAGCCGAAAATCCCTGCAGGAGGACCGAATCTAACGAAAGCGCTCGTTGAAAATCGCAATGCTTCCGTTACCAGCCACGATAATACCGAACGTGTCGACCGTAGGAACGCGTAAAGAGGAGGAACGCGTCGCAGAAAATTGACCAAATCTGCCGAGAATGAAACGTTCGCCATTTTGATTAGCTCGTCGAAAGCTCAAAATTATGCCGGCTAAGGACCATGCGAAACCCCTATTCCGGCGCGTTTCCTTGCTTGCGCGTTGCCGTCCGGCTTGCGCAATTTCGCGACCACGGGCGGCGCGGAAACCGCTTGGGTCGTAGGCCTGAGTTGAGCGTCATCGCTTCTGCGCGGCCCTCCGTATATACCTAGGCGTCGGGTTCAGCGTTTCG
>DASZHC010000092.1:0-4339 GCA_035938215.1 Chthoniobacterales bacterium | reverse complement strand
CGCTAAATACCTTTCCGGAAATGTTCGCAACAAACTCAAAGTGGCCCGAACCGCCAACGAACACGAGATGGCTGTAACTGGATATGCGCGGTACGAGAAGAACGTCCAAGCTCTCGAGCCCCTTGTGCCCCGAGAGAAAGTACTGGGGGAGTTCAAGGTCAAACTGGGCGCAACCTGGGTTGCGCCAGACATTTACCAGAAGTTCGCTGAATCTCTTCTCGGCGGTTCGGTCGATATCAGGTACCGAAAGGCTGATGACCGGTTCTCAGTGGATCCGGACGGCTGCAAGTATAGCTCACAAAACCTCAATGATTACGGGTACTCCGGCCGGCGCGGCGACGAAATTCTTGAGCTCATCCTCAACCAGCAGCCTCTGGTTCATGAAGATACGATTAAAAAGCCGGACGGTTCCTACACGCGAGTCTACAATGCCGAGAAGACTGCGTTACTGCGTCAGAGCGTCAGCCGAATGGTTGAACAATGGGAGTCTCACATCACCTCCCAAGCGGAGATCGCTCATCGTTTGACGCGGCTCTACAATGAGCTTTTCAATTCGCACCGAGCCCCAGTTTACGACGGCAGCTACCTGCCCCTTCCCGGCTTGAGCGGAGCCGTGCGCCGCACGATGCACCAGATGAATGCGGTCGCCCGAAACCTTCAGGAGCGCGGCGGCCTCCTGGCCCACGACGTGGGATACGGGAAAGCGCAGCCGTTAAGCGCACGCATCCTCACACCATCGGGCTGGAAGTATATGGGTGAAATGAAGGTCGGCGACCGTGTGATTGCTGGAGACGGATCGGTAACGCTGATCGATGGAGTATTTCCGCAGGGTGAGAAAGAAATTTTCAGAGTCATGTTTAGCGATGGCTCAGTAACAGAGTGCTGCGAGGAACACCTTTGGCTGACCCAGACCTATGCGGAACGATCTTATGCCACGAAGGCGCTCAAAACGTTCGGTTCAATTGACCGGTGGCAATGCGCTCATCCAAAGGTTAGACCGCTGAGTGAATTAAGGAAAACGCTTAAGGGACGAATACTCAACGGGCGCGAGGTCCGTAATCACAGCATACCGATGGTGGGAACGGTGCAGTTTGATCCACAACCGGTCCCGCTACATCCCTATGTAATGGGGGTTCTTCTGGGCGACAGCTGTTTTCGTGGCAGAGCGCCTGCGATACTGAGTTGCGCAGACGCGGAAATCGTCGCCAAGTGTAACAATGCGTTGGGTGATGGTTTAGAGTTTAGGCGTCTTGCCCATGAAAAGCGATGCGCCACCTACCGTCTGCACGACTCACATCAGAAAGCACCGAGAAAAGGTCGCATCGCCCAGGCGCTCGGAGAGTTGGGTCTGAGCGGACTTGGGTCTGCCGACAAGTTTATTCCGCCTGTTTACCTCTTCAATTCGCCCGGAGTGCGCATCGATCTTCTGCGCGGTTTAATGGATACAGACGGCTGGGTAAGCAAGAATGGTCATACCTGTTACTTCACAAGCAGCTCTCAGAAGCTGGCAGCAGATGTGGGCTCGCTTGTCCAATCCATCGGCGGAACGGTATCAATCTCAATCAAGGTCCCAGGCTACAACCACAAAGGCCAAAGCAAGCACGGCTTATTAGCGTATTCGCTTTCCATCAGGCTCCCCAGACATATCAATCCTTTTAGCCTTGACCGGAAAAAGACGAGGGCAAAAGAAAAGTTAAAATACAGGCCTTGCAGGTTTATTGAGCGAATAGAATCTGTCGGACGCAAAGCTGCTCAATGTATTTCTGTTGAGCATCCCAGCCATCTTTACGTCACAGACGATTTCATTGTGACACACAATACTTTCACAAAAATCATGACCTGCATGGAGCTGCGGCGCTTAGGTTTAGCGCGCAAACCCATGATAGTCGTCCAGAACTCTACTCTCGGTCAGTACGCAGCGTCGTTTCGAACCGCCTACCCGCAGGCGAATATTCTGGTCGCTAGTGACAACAACTTTGACAAGCAGAATCGGCGCCGGTTTGTCGCCGCGATAGCAACGCACGACTGGGACGCGATCATCATTGCTCAGAGCCAGTTCGATCTGCTTCCGAACTCAGTTCAAATGATCAAGAAGTTTAGTGCCAACCAGCTTGAGGCATACAAGGAAGTGTTATTGGACGCAGAGGTGTCAGGCGATCGAATCCAGGCCAAGCGGGCCCGCCACGCCTTGATTTCGTTTGAGAAGAAGATCGAAAAGCAGATCGAGGATCTCACAAAACGCCAGGATAACATGCTGGCGTTCGATCAGTTGGGAGTCGATTTTCTCTTTGTCGACGAGATCCACGCCTACAAAAAGATTCCCTATGCCACCAAACTCGGGCGGATTAAAGGCGTCGACATGACCGTTTCTCAGCGCGGATTGAACCTGGCCATGAAAGCCAAATGGCTTCATGATGCGAACGATGGCCGGAACGTTATTGGCGCGACCGGTACGCCAGTCAGCAACACGCTTGCCGAGGCCTGGAATATGCATCGGCTGACCAATCCAAAACTCCTGGAGGAATTCGGCGTAGAGACATTTGATCGATTCGCCTCGGTCTTCTGTATGCAAAAAACTGCGCCTGAATTGAACGAGTCCACCAACACTTGGCGCATCGTCACCCGCATGAGCGAGTTTGTTAACGGCGACGGTCTACGGTCTCTTATCCGATCGGGTTGGGACGTACAAATGGATCCGGTGGCCATCAACCTGAAGCTGCCAAAGCTGCGAGGCGGAAAGCCGATCTCGGTCACAATGCCGGCCACCGCACCGGCCGAAGAAATTATGAACCGGATCGCGGAAGCCTATTACCGGTGGGAGGAAATGGATCCTCAAGACCGTCTTGCATATTCTTATGTCCCACTCGTTCTTATGCAGTATGGCCTGGCCGGTTCGCTGGATCCGCGCCTAGCTGATCCGGCTTTGCCAGATGATCCAAAGAGTCTCGTCAACAAAGCCGTCGAGCAAATCGTCAAGGAGTATCACGCTCATGCCAAGAACCGCGCGGCACAGCTCGTTTTTGCAGATTCCTACCGCCCGATTTCGCTTAAAAGCCTCGATGGATTGATGGACGTGACAATCGAGAGCGGTGACGGCCGCGTTGACGGCGAAGAGGGGGAAGATGAAGAGGAGGGGAGCGAGCGGCAAGCAGAGCCATTGGACCCAAGAGCCTCTTTTAACCTTTATCATGATATTCGCCGGAAACTCCTAAAAGCCGGGATACCCGCCGCGGAAATTGCCATCATCGGGGATTACTCTTCTAAGGCACAGAAAAAGGAACTCTTCGATTCTGTGAATTCGGGCAATATCCGGGTGCTTCTGGGTAGCACCAGCAAGATGGGAATTGGGGTCAATGTCCAGGAACGTCTTGTGGCCATCCACGAACTCGCTCCGCCGCGCGATATGACGCCAGCCTCATCCCGGCAACGCCGCGGCCGGATTGAGCGACAGGGCAACACGTTTGAGGAAATAGCGGTTTACCAGTACGGCATGGAGAATACGACCGTTGCCGGCGTCTTCCACCGGATCGAACGCAAAGAGAAATCCGTGGTGCAGATCCTAATGGGCTATGACGAATCGCAAAGTTTCGAGGATCCAGCCTCGGAGTTGCTTCGATCGAGCGCCGAACTTAAAGCCCTTTGCGCCCGCGACGAACGCGTCCTGCGAAAAGTGGAGCTGGAAGAACAAATCCGAACGATGGCGGCCGAGCGCAACGGGTTCGCCCAAAAGAAATTTAGGGATCAGGAGACCCTCGAGCGCTACAAGCATCATCGCTCATGGCTGGAGGACTTTAACGAGCGGCTTCGAGCTGGGATTCTCGATATCCAAGAAGCCTTCCAGAAGAAATACGAGCGCTCCGCGCCACTGGAGATTAGCCCCCAGCAAAGCATCCTCCCGGGAGGTGAGAGCGCTGAGGTCGACAGCGAACTCCGAACCGACGGCAACCAACAGAAGGATGACGAGACCTTGATGGAACTAAGAGACGAGAAAGGCGGTGTGTTGGTGGTAGATCGCCAAGAACTCTTCAATGCCCTTGAGGCCTTGCTTCAGAAAGCGATTGATCGCAACAAAGCTCATGGAATCCTGGACCGTGGCGTCGCCTTTACGCTCAACGCGATACCAATGCGCGTGAAACTCGAATCGATTTCCACCTGCCGAAATGACGCGAAATTCAGCCTTGAAACTTATCGGCCCAATCAAATTATCCGTTCCGGCGACGAAATTAACAAGACGACGATAACCAGCCCTAGGGGGATTGTCAGATCCTTTCGGAGCCTGCCGGACCATTTCGCTCGATCGCTAAGTGAGAATCAAACTGAGATTGAACGGCTCGATAAG
>DASZHC010000091.1:0-16748 GCA_035938215.1 Chthoniobacterales bacterium | reverse complement strand
ACAACTCGCGCTTGAGCTGCCCGCCCAAGCTCCTCCCAGAATCACATCCCGTCGCTCACTCGAACCCCTGCCATCTCAGACCCGTTTGTAGTGAAGACCTTTTGATAGCGGTCTTGTATTTATGAGCCTTGGCGGACCCTGAACAACTCGAGTAGCGAAAGACGGGCTAAGCTGCACTGCGGAAGTTGACTCTGAAGATTTAAACCAAAGGCGAGCGCTTGCTTCGCATTGAGGTTGTTGTCACAACACCCAGGAACTTCAATGTGGGCATTCGCTGGAGAAGTTTCCCCCGAGGCGCCGCCTATGACTTGAAGAAACTCCGTGCCAAGAACATCGTCGGGCAGACACGCAGATACGAATCAACTTCCAGTGGACTCAAGGCGATGGTCGCCCTTGTGGTTCTAAGAAACAAAGCCATAAAGCCCTTGTTAGCCGCCGCTCAACGCCGGCGCAAATCACGCGGCGCACAAAATCCCAGACCCATCGATAAGCATTACGAGTTCCTGGATTGAAGCGACCTGCCAGATCAACCTCCCAAATAGGCTTCCTTGACGAGGCTGTTCATCCGCAGCTTGGCGGATTCATCTTCGAGAATAATTCTGCCCGTCTCCAGCACATAACCATAGTCGGAAATTTCCAGGGCCATATTTGCGTTCTGTTCAACAAGCAGGACCGTAATTCCAAGTTGCCGGTTAATCTCGACGATTTTCGAAAAGATAGTCTTGACCAGGATCGGAGCAATCCCAAGCGAAGGCTCGTCAAGCATGAGAAAACGTGGTTTTGACATTAACGCACGGCCTATCGCGAGCATCTGCTGCTCCCCTCCGCTCAGCGTCCCAGCAACCTGCTTCTCCCGTTCCTTCAACCGTGGAAAAATACCGAATACGTAGTCGTAGTCTTTTTTAATCCCAGATCCATCTCTTCGGCGATAAGCCCCCATTTGAAGGTTCTCCAGAACGGTGAGATTGGAAAAAATCATACGTCCTTCGGGTACCTGAGTTATGCCCATTCCGACGATGCGATGTGGCGGCCGATTTGTGATGTTTTCCCCTTCGTAGAGCACTTTACCGTGACGGGTCCGGATCAGACCGGAAATCGCGCGAAGAGTGGTAGATTTTCCGGCGCCGTTACTGCCAACCAGAGTAATGATCTTGCCTTTCTCGACACGCATTGAGACACGATGCAATGCGACAATCGAGCCGTAAGCGACCTCAAGCTCTTCGATCTGAAGCATTAACCATCTCTTGTTGTTTTTTGCGACTCTCCTCCGTACTCGGGCCAGGCGCTCGCAGCCGTTCGGCACCCCCAAAACGCCCGGTCGCTATGGATCATTCCTTTTCTCCAGGTCCTTCGCCCAGATAAGCTTCGATCACCTTTGGATCTCGCCGTATTTCTTCCGGAGTTCCCTCTGCGATCTTTATGCCGTGATCAAGGACGTAAATCCTCTTGCAAATGCCCATCACAACACGCATGTCGTGTTCAACGAGCAGCACCGAAATATCAAAGGTTTCCTGCACGAATTCTATCAATCGCATCAAATTGCTTTTCTCCGTCGGATTCATCCCGGCGGCGGGTTCGTCCAGCAGAAGCAATTTCGGTTGGGTCGCTAAAGCCCGGACTATCTCAAGCCTTCGCTGGTCTCCGTACGGAAGACTTCTGCACATGGCGTCTCTGTGCCGATCCAAATTGAAAATCTTGAGTAACTCGAGCGTGCGGTTTTCAATTTCGTGTTCTTCATTTAGAAATGCCCTTCCGCGAGTTAACGCATGCATCGGCCCATGCTTCAGATGGAGATTGAACGCAGCCTTCACATTGTCCAAAACGCTGAGCGAAATGAAGAGGCGGACATTCTGGAAAGTGCGCGCTATGCCCTTGCCGGTGATTGCATAAGGCTTCAACCCGTCTAACGGTTCGCCACCCAAAAGAACGTGCCCTTCTGTCGGCGCATAGACTCCGGTAACCATGTTAAAGACTGTGGTCTTCCCCGCCCCGTTCGGGCCGATCAAACCGACGAGCTCCCGGCGCCCGACTTCCATCGTAAAGTTGGCGACAGCGGTTAGACCGCCGAACCTGATCGTGCACCTGTCCAATTTGAGGAGGCTATCCATTCAGTTGCCTCTTGATCGGGTGAATCGCTTTCTGAGTGCAACCGGATCACCGAACAGCCCTTGAGGCCGAGTGAGCATCAATGTGATCAAAAGGAGCGAATAAAGGATGAGGCGGTTCTCCAGCAATCCCTGATAGGCAGGCGGAACAAACTGTGTGTGAGCCAACGCGCGAAGGGCTTCAGGCAAAATGGTCAGCATGACGGCAGCAATAATCACTCCAATCGTGCTGCCCATTCCGCCCAAGATTACAAAGACGACGACATCGACCGAACGAAAAAAGTTGAATCCTTCAGGCGTAAGGAACGCTTTGAAATGAGCGTAAAGAGCACCGGCGATGCCAGCGAAGAACGAGGCAACTACAAAGGCCATCACCTTGTACTTGGTTGTATTTATTCCCATCGCTTCTGCTGCAACCTCATCGTCGCGCACCGTTAGAAATCCGCGTCCGTAAGTTGAGTGGACGAGGCCGAGCACTACATAGACGCAGACGGCGACGGAGCCATAGGTCCAGAAGAGATTGGTGTAACTTCCGGCTACGCTCAGACCCCTTGACGCTCCGACAAAATCCGTATTGAGTATTGCCACTCGGATGATCTCGCCAAAGCCAAGAGTAGCGATCGCCAGATAATCTCCCTTCAATCGGAGGGAAGGAACGCCCACCGCAAACCCGGCAATCGCAGCCAGGCTTCCGGCGATCAGCATCGAAATGAGAAAAGCGACATTCGTTGCGAACGGGTTATTCGCACCACCAATCCATCCAAGTACGTATGGATCGAGATGGTTTGACCAACTCGCAGATGCATAGGCACCGACTGCCATGAAGCCGGCATGACCGAGAGAAAACTGGCCGGTGTACCCATTCACGAGATTCAAGCTCGTCGCCAGAATCACATTGACGCCGATCGTGATAAGAATGTCGTAATAGTAGGCAAACCGGGAAGCGATGAAATTCTCGCCAAACAGGGAAACCGATAAGCAAACGAGCAAGGCCACGACGAGAACAAGTAAAGCGCGACTCATACCTTTTCTCGCTCGACTTTTCCGAGAATGCCTGTTGGCTTGAACAAGAGAATCACGATTAAAACGGCAAAGGCGATTCCGTCCCTCCACTGCGGAAAACCTATTGCTACGACGAGCGTCTCCAAGATCCCGATAATCAATCCACCGAGCGCAGCTCCGGGTATATTGCCGATACCTCCCAGAACCGCGGCTACAAACGCCTTGATCCCCGGCAAATTCCCCATCAGCGGATTAATGGACGGCGAATCCATCGAGACGAGGATACCGGCTGCAGCTGCGAGCGCCGAACCTAACGCAAAGGTAAACGAGATCACCACGTCGTTATTGACGCCCATGATTGAGCAGGCAGTTGGATTGAGCGATAACGCCCGCATCGCCAAGCCCATCTTGGTCCTCATGACGATAAGCCGCAGCACGATCAGCAGCAGTATCGTGGCCAGAATGATTGCGAGTTGCGAAGTGAGAATGGTCAGATTTCCGAGCCCTTCCACGACATGGACAGGAATCAATTGAGGGAACGCCTTGGGATCGGCACCGAGGCGATATTGAGTAATATTCTGCAGAAAGAGCGAGACGCCGATCGCCGTAATCAAAACGTTCAGCCTCGGCCTTTGCCTCAACGGACGATAAGCAATTCGCTCTATCAGGACTCCAATTACGGCACAGATGGCCATCGAAAACACCATCACCAGGCCGGCGCCGGAAAGGATAAAAAGCGTATTCTGAGGCGTAAAAGTATCGAACTGGCCGAACTTGAAGAAATGCGAAAAAAAAGGCGCCAGAAGATAGCCCGAATAAGCTCCAAGCATATAGATGTCGCCGTGAGCGAAATTGATGAAGCGCAGCACACCGTAGACCATCGTGTAGCCAAGAGCTATCAAGGCATAGATCGAGCCCAGAGAAACGCCGTTGACGAGTTGTTGTACGATTTCAATCAGTCTATCCATTCAGGGCCTAACTTGCTGGACCATTCTTGTTTCACCATTTTGAATGGTCAAGATCACCCCGGGCTTGGAGGCGTTTCGATTTTCATCAATCGAAATGGATCCTGTGACTCCCTCAAAATTGCGCGTGGAAGCCAGAGCATTGCGAATCTTTTCGGGATCGGCCGACCCGGCTCGCTTCACGGCGAAAAAGAGAAGTCGTGCACCATCGTACCAGAGAGCAGCCAACGCATCTGGCGTTGCGTGATACTTTGCGCGATATTGTTCAACGAACGCTTTTACACGCTCCGAAGGATCTGCCGCAGAGAAATGGTTCGTGTAGTAGTTCCCATCAGCGCTCTTTCCCGCAACCTGCACGAGGGCAGGAGAATCCCAGCCCTCGCCGCCCACAAACGGCGTGCTAATGCCAAGTTGTCTCGCTTGACGAAGGATCAGCGCCGCTTCGGTATAATAAGCAGGAAGAAAGATCACATCAGGGCGCTCGCCTCGAACTTCGGTGAGCTGTGTCCGGAAATCCGTGTCACCGCTGCTATAGGATATCGAAGCGACGATCTCGCCTCCATTTTCAGTAAGGTAGCTACGTATCGCGTCGGAGACACCGACGCTGTAATCCTGTTTGACATCGGTCAGAAGAATTGCTCGCGTCGCGTGGAGGTGATCCAGAGCAAATCGCGCCATGACCTTCCCGGTGAACGGATCGATGAAACAACTTCGGAAAATATAGGTGCCGATTCGAGTGATCGCCACGTTCGTAGCCGAAGGCGTCAAGAGCGGGATTTTTGCGGCCTGCGCCAAAGGCGCTACCTCCATTGTCGCGGACGAGGTAAGGTCTCCCAGGATAGCAGCAACCTTGTCCTGCGAAATGAATTTGCGAGCAATCGTGGCCGCTTCTCCCGCCTTAGATCCATTATCTTCGACGATCAATTCAATCGGCTCGCCAAGAAGGCCCCCGCTACCGTTTATGTCTTCCACGGCCAATTTTGCACCCTGAACACTGGAAACGCCGAACGTTGAGAGCGCACCCGTCAAACAGGTTACCGCGCCAATTCTGACGCCGCCAATCACGCAACAGCTTGAGGCCAGAAAGATAGCGCTCACCACAAGAAGCCGCCGTAGCATAAGACTATTCTCCCGGATAAACTGTAGGGCGCTTTCGCCGCCGAGGCATCCTTCATCGCGACGCCTCCGTGTAGTTGCAAGCCCTACGCGATTTCTACCCATATTGCGATTTCGCTTGTTCGAAGGCCGACTAGTGCATCGAGTCATAAGTAGGAGGCATACCGCCCTCGGTCAGTTGGCTGATTTTCAAGGCGCGAACGACGAGCATCCCGCCCCATTTTTGTTCTCCTGCTGATCTGGGGGGCTCCCGTAGCCGGAACAAAAATGGAGCGGGACGTAAGGAGAGAGCAACGCAGAAAATCAGCCAACTGACCACGGCCCAAAGGGTTGGCTTGAAAAGGGTCCGTCTGCGTCGTTGTTCGTTCGTTACGTCCCGCTCCATTTTTTCTGATTATTCGGTTTCCTCCCCGCCACCACGAAAATGGGGCGGGATGCTCCTTACTCACGCCTCGCATCCAGACCCTTTTGAAGCCAACGCTATGCCTCCTACTTATGACTCGATGCACCAGCCCTTCAATTGGGATTGATTTTCTCAAAGTACTGAATCCGGTTCTCTTTGATGGCTAGAACTACCACCGGCTTGGAAGCATTCCGACTGGAATCGATCGTGATGTTGCCCGAGACTCCCGGAAAATCTTTTGTTTGCGCAAGAGCATCCCGAATCGCCGGCGATCCAGTCGATCCAGCCCGCTCTATCGCGTCGAGCACTACCCGTGCTGCATCATATCCAAGTGCCGCGAAATTGTCAGGTCGGGTGCCGAATTTCGACTGATAAATCTGATCGAAATCCCGGACGGCCGGGCTCGGGTCATCCGGCGAGAACTGGTTCGAAAAGTAGCAGCCATCCGCCGACTTGCCCGCGACGGTCAGCAATGTGGGACTGTCCCAGGCCTCGCACCCAATAAACGGAACGCTTATCCCAAGTTGTCGCGCTTGTTTCAGAATGAGGCTCACCTCTGGATAGTAGCCCGGGACGAACACCACGTCAGGCTGAGCCGCCTTCAAGGAAGTCAAGACCGCGCGGAAATCGGTATCCCCGCTGGAGTAGCTCTGTTCACGAACCACTGTTCCCGATCCGCCGACAAAACTTTGTTTGAAAAAACCGCTCAAGCCAACGCTGTAGTCTTGTTTGGAATCGGTTAGAAGAGCAGCTCTTTTTGCCTTCAGATTTTCGAGTGCGAAACGCGCCATCACGCGACCCTGGAATTCGTCGATGAAACAGACCCGAAAAATATAATCACCAATTTCGGTTACCTTCGGGTTTGTTGCCAAAGGCGTTACCATAGGAATCTTTGCTGCTTGCGCGATGGGTCCGCCCTCGAGTGTCGCCGAAGAGGTGAGGTCGCCTACTATGGCCACGACTTTGTCCTGGGTTATAAATTTTCTAACAATAGTCGAAGTCTCGCCCGCCTTTGATTGGTTGTCTTCTGTCAGCAGCAGGATCTTTCTTCCTAAAACCCCCCCACTTTGATTCGCCTGTTCGATCGCGAGCTGGATACCTCGATGGCAAGTCGTACCGTATTGGCCAATCGCGCCGGAAATCGGATTCACCTCACCGATCTTGATATCCTCCTGGGCCTCTGCTTGAGCCGCCAACAACGCTACACATACCAGACTTTTCCAGCGCATAAACCCGCTCAGGCTATCAGGGAGGCGCTCCTCTGTTCAAGTTTGGTGTGCACCACATCCGGACTTGAACCGGAGCGCAATGCGCACTGTGGACGCACAACGCAAGCATCAGGCGGGTTCGGCTAGAAACCTGCTTGGTGCACACACGCGGGACGTCCCTTCTTAGTTTGTTAGAGATCTACGTAAATGTCGTCGCCCTGCAAGATAACGGCAAACGTCTCAACAGGGTCGACCGCGGGTAAAGAGAGTGCTTCGCCGGTGCTCAGCGAAAAGCAAGCGCCGTGCAGCGGGCAAACGACCGTTTCACCATCGACTTCACCTTCAGAGAGGCGCGCCCACTCGTGGGTACAGACATCGCTGATGGCAAAATAGGAATCCTCCACCCTGAAAACTGCGATGGGAGGCTCGTCAAGCCGTTTCACGCCTCCCGGAGCGAGCTCCGATCTGGAACAGAGTCGTTGCAAACCCATGCTAAAATAAAATCGCAAAACCGAACCAATTCAACCCAAGAAGCGCTGCCCTGACGGAAGCAAGAAGACAGAAGTCAGAAGGTAGAATGGGATAGAACCCCGGTGCACCCGAACGCCCTGCAGCTTTTCTGCATCGTTGCAGATTTTTCGATTTATTCCTAAAAATTATAATGGTTCTGGCGTAATTGGGTAATATGAATGCTACAGCTCATCCAGCGCTTCTTTCCTGCGGCTTCTGGGTACCTCTTTGAAACCAAATCGATATGTCTCACAAACAGTTTATCTGCGCCTGCGAAACCAGTTCTCTCGGGTATTTAATCAGCACACCAAAAGCATTAGGCATGCTGGTGGCTCACAAAATTCGAGACGCCAGGTTTCAGTTGCTCCTGCAGAGGTGGACATTCATTTTTTTTGCCGTCCTCGGCGCATGCACTGGCGGATTCAATTTTTTGCCGACGTTCCTGGCCGCAAGCCTCTTTGCTCCAGGCGCTTGCCTGTTTGCGGTATCGGTTTGGCTGGGAGCAGGCGACCTACTGTTGGAATTCGCCTTGGAAGATCAGCGATTCTTCGAGTTGGCAACCGAATGCCGTGCTTTACTTGTATTTCAAGATACAGATTTTTCTCTACCCCAGCCGGAGAACTGAGTTCGATTGCGGGCAACGATAAGGCTCGGACGCGGCAAGCAAAGATCGAATGCCCCGCGACGGGCTATGGCTCTATCCTCTCGGCAATCTCAAACCTGCCATCTTTAATGGTTACAACTAACCCCGGTTTCGACGCATTTCGATGCCTATCAAATGAGATCCGACCGGTCACACCTTCAAAATCGGCGGTTTTTGCCAATGCATCCCGGACAGCGGTTGTTTCGATTGTGCCGGCTCGCTGAATTGCGCCAGTAAGCAAACGCGCCGCATCATAGCCTAGAGCGGCAAAGGTATCGGGCGCCGACCCGTATTTTTGCCGATACTTTTCGACAAACTTTTTGACGTTTGCCGCTTGGTCGTCGGGCGAAAAATGATTCGTAAAATAGCACCCTTCAACCGCTTTGCCGCCGACATCGAGCAATGCTTGATTTGCCCATCCGTCGCATCCGATGAACGGCATTTTCAGTCCAATCTGGCGTCCTTGCCTTATAATAAGGCCGACCTCCTGATAGTAACCCGGCACGCAGATTACGTCGGGCTTAGCTGCTCGGATCGAAGTCAACTGCGCGCGGAAATCGGTGTCACCCGTCGCATAGCTTTGGTCGACCGAGATTGTGCCACCTAGCTTGGTGAACTCATCCTTGAAGAACTTTGCGAGATCGACGCTATAGTCCTGCTTCGTATCGGTAAGAATCGCGACGTTCTGCGCCTTTAAATTTTTTCTTGCGAATCGGGCAATCACGCGACCCTGAAATTCATCGAGGAAACAAACGCGAAAAATGAAATCGCCGACCTCCGTGATTCGCGGATTTGTCGCGCTCGGTGTAATCATCGGGATTTTGTCACTCTGAGCAATCGGGGCGGATTCCAGAGTAGCCGATGACGTCGCATCGCCGAGGATAGCGATGACTTTATCTTGAGTAATCAACTTGCGAACCGCCGTCGCGCTCTGGCCCGGCTTCGATTGATCGTCTTCAGCGACAAGATCGATCTTTCTACCAAGGACGCCACCTGCAACGTTGAGCTCTTCGAACGCCAGGGTGATTCCCTGATGGCATCCTATTCCAAACTGCGAAATACCACCGGTAAGCGGATCGACCTCTCCTATCTTCAAGGTTTGAGCCCAAAGCGACGCCGATACCGAAGCCCACGCCAAAAGCGTCAAAAAAATTTTCATTTTGGGACGGGGTCATGTCTCAACTTTCAACATTTGCTGCGCTCTTTTGATTTGGTGCGGCACCTTACCTTCTGAACAAAAGGGAAATGTTGAAAGTTGAGACATGACCCCGAACGTTTTTCACTGAGCACTTGATGCAAGTGCAGGTTTGGGCTCTATCGTCTCTGCGTATTTAAGAGCACCATCCTTGATCGTAAGAATGACCGCCGACTTTACCGCATTTCGATCCTTGCCGATCGTGATCTTGCCCGAAACACCCGGAAAACCTTCGGTATCCTGAATCGCGGCTCGAATCTTGTCGGAATCCGTGGAGCCCGCCCTCTTGATGGCATCGGCCAAAAGCTTTGTCGCATCGTATCCGAGAGCCGCGAAAGCGTCCGGAACAGCGTTGTACTTTTGCTTGTACTTCTTCACGAAATCCTGAACGAGCGGAGACTTGTCTTCAGTAGAAAAGTGATTCGAAAAGAACGCCCCTTCGATCGCCTTACCACCCACCGGAATCAAAGAGGAGCCATCCCATCCATCTCCCCCGACCAGCGTCGCTTTGATCCCAAACTGCCTCGCCTGCTTGGCTATCAGCGATGCCTCCGGATAGTAACCGGTAATAATTATAACGTCGGGGTTTGCTGACTTCAGGTCTGTGAGTTGGGCGCGGAAATCCTTGTCCCCCGAGCTGTAGCTTTGTTCCTTGACGATGTTTCCGCCGTTTTTCGCAAGGTAATCCTTGGCGATCTTTGTCAGGCCAACGCTATAGTCCTGTTTCACATCCGTCATGAAGGCTATGTTCTTCTGCTTTAGCTTTTCCAGAACGAAACGAGCGATAACGACCGCCTGAAAATCATCCGTAAAACAAACCCGAAAAACGTAGTCTCCTGTTTGCGTGACCTTGGGATTAGTCGCCGCCGTGGCGATAAGTGGTATTTTGGCGGCTTGCGCGATCGGCGCGGCTTCCAGGGTCTTCGAGGAAGCGACCTCTCCAATGATGGCGACCACATGATCCTGAGAAATCAATTTACGCGCGATGGTGGTCGTTTCGCCTTGCTTCGTCATATTGTCCTCGACCGTCAGGTCGATCTTCTTGCCAAGTACCCCTCCGGCGGCGTTTATTTCTTCGACCGCCATTTGAACCCCGTTATTCTGCGAGGTACCGAAACTGGCGTTATCTCCGGTTAGCGAGCCGAACTCGCCGATTTTGATGGTTTCTTGTGCAAATGCCGAACCGGCAACAGCCAGGACCGCGCAGAAGGCCAGGAAAGACAGACGTTTCATAGTTAAGGCGGGATATTAACAACTGACCTGCAAAAGAAAAGAGCGGATTTGTGCGGGAGATTGAACCGGTTCAAGAACGCGCTTTGTGACATGCGGCATGCAATGGAGGACGGTGGCTATTGACTCCATTAGATTTACTAATAGTCTGGCAATATGTCGGTCGCGACCTTTTCCCCGGCTCCCCAAAGGAAGTTGTCCAAAAATCCCTTCGTTGCTTTCTATCAGTCGTCGATTGGCAAGAAAATCATCGTAGGTATTACAGGGCTTATCTGGGTCCTCTACGTGCTTGGGCATCTCGTCGGAAATCTGCAGATTTTTCTCGGGCAGGATCGAATCAATGCGTACTCCCAGTTTCTACACGGTCTTGGTCCCCTGCTCTGGGCTGCGCGCATCATCCTTGTCGTCGCGTTGGTGACACACGTCGTGGCAACGCTTCAACTGGCGCAGGAGAATCGAGTCGCCAAGACTGCCAAATATGCCGTGCCGGGATACCAGAGATCAACGCTCGCATCTCGAACGATGGTGGTAACCGGGTTGTTCGTTTTGTGTTTCGTGGTTTACCACATTCTGCATTTCACGCTTGAGGTTACGCATCCGCAATACCGCGAGCTTCACGATTCGCTCGGACGTCACGACGTCTACCGAATGCTGATCCTCAGCTTTAGGAAGCCGCTGATTTCCCTTTTCTATGTACTTGGCGTCTTTTTTCTTGCCGGTCATCTCAGCCACGGGATCGCGAGCGTCACCCAAACGCTGGGAGTGAATAACCGTAAATTGTCCGAATCGATATCGAAGGGAGGTTTCATTCTGGCGTGGCTGGTATTTGCGGGCTATGCCGTGATCCCGCTCTCCGTCCTTCTCGGCTTTATCAAACAGGGCCTATGACAACAACACTCGATTCAAGAATTCCTTCCGGACCACTGGAGAAGAAGTGGGAAAAACATCGTATCGAGTCAAGGCTGGTCAGTCCCAATAACAAACGAAAGTTTGAGATCATCGTCGTGGGAAGTGGGCTCGCAGGCGGATCCGCGGCTGCGACACTCGCAGAACTCGGCTACAACGTTAAATGCTTTTGTTTTCAGGACTCGCCGCGCCGCGCACATAGCATTGCCGCACAGGGAGGCATCAATGCGGCGAAAAATTATCAGAACGACGGGGACAGCGTTTTCCGTCTTTTTTACGATACCATTAAAGGCGGAGATTTTCGGTCCCGGGAAGCGAACGTCTACCGCCTGGCGGAAGTCAGCAGGGTTATCATTGATCAATGCGTCGCCCAAGGCGTCCCTTTTGCTCGTGAATATGGCGGACTGCTCGCCAACCGGTCATTCGGGGGAACCCAGGTCTCAAGGACATTTTATGCCCGAGGCCAAACCGGGCAGCAACTGTTGCTGGGAGCCTACCAGGCATTGGCGCGTCAGGTCGCCCTCGGCGGAGTGAAAATGTTTCCCCGTACGGAAATGCTCGATCTAGTCCTGGTCGATGGCCATGCCAAAGGCATAGTCGTTCGCGACTTGGTTACAGGTCAGATCGCTTCGCATTCCGGAGATACGGTGATTCTGGCGACTGGTGGATACGGCAATGTTTTTTACCTGTCGACGAATGCCCGAGGATGCAACGTGTCGGCGACTTATCGCGCTTACAAGCGGGGCGCTCTGTTTGCCAATCCCTGCTATACGCAGATTCATCCCACCTGTATTCCGCTCGCCGGCTCGTACCAGTCAAAGTTGACACTGATGTCGGAGTCACTGCGCAATGACGGGCGGGTATGGGTTCCAAAAAAGAAGGGCGACACGCGGCCTCCTCAGCAAATTCCGGAAGAAGAAAGGGATTATTATCTCGAGCGCAAATATCCAAGCTTCGGGAATCTTGCTCCGCGCGATATCGCCTCACGCAGTGCCAAGGAGGTTTGCGACGAAGGCCGGGGTGTGGGCCCCGGGGGACTCGGGGTTTATCTCGATTTTACGAACGCCATCAAACGACTCGGCGAAGAGACTATCCGCGAGCGGTACGGCAATCTCTTCGACATGTACCACAACATCACCGCGGAGGACGCTTACAAAGGCCCGATGCGGATCTACCCGGCGGTGCATTACACCATGGGCGGTCTCTGGGTTGACTATAACTTGATGAGTACTATCCCGGGGTTGCACGTCCTGGGCGAAGCTAATTTCTCCGACCACGGCGCAAATCGTCTTGGCGCGAGCGCGCTTATGCAGGGGCTTGCGGACGGTTACTTCGTGATCCCGTACACGATCGGCAACTATCTTGCCACGCAGACGGGCAAAAAGATCTCTCCGGATCGTCCCGAATTCAAAGCTGCCGAACAGGAGGTTCGTAATCGCATCGCTAAGCTTCTGTCAATCAAGGGCAAGAAAACTGTAACGACTTTCCACCGGGAACTTGGTCTGCTGCTCTGGAACAAATGTGGGATGGCGCGGTCCGCTTCCGGTCTGCAAGAGGCATTGCAACAAATTCCCGCGATCCGCGAAGAGTTTTGGCAAAACGTCAACGTCCTTGGGGACAGCCAGGATTTCTGCCAGTCTTTGGAGCATGCCGGACGGGTTGCTGATTTCCTCGAGTTCGCCGAATTGATGTGTCTCGATGCGTATGAACGCAATGAATCGTGTGGAGGCCATTTCCGCGTTGAGCACCAGACCGAAGATGGGGAGGCACTTCGTAATGATGATGAATTTTGTCATGTTGCGGCCTGGCGATTCAATGGCGTGGATCAGCGACCGACCCGCGATGTGGAGCCGTTGATATTTGAGAATGTGAAACTTGCTCAAAGGAGCTACAAATGAACTTTGCGCTGAAAGTCTGGCGCCAGAAGAACTCCAAAACGGCCGGCTCGTTCGCCGATTACAAGGCCGATGACATTCCGGAAGAAGCATCTTTTCTGGAGATGCTGGATATCGTGAACGAAGGATTGATCGCTCGTAACGAGGAGCCGATTGCGTTCGACTCGGATTGCCGGGAAGGGATTTGCGGGATGTGTTCCCTTGTCATCAACGGCATTCCTCATGGGCCCGGCAAGGCAAAGACGACATGCCAGCTTTACATGCGCCGGTTCAAAAGCGGGGACACGATCTGGATTGAACCGTTCAGGGCGAGGGCTTTCCCGGTAATTAAGGACCTTGCCGTGGACCGCAGCGCTTTTGATCACATCATCGAAGCCGGTGGATATATCTCGGCTCGAGCCGGTTCGGCACCCGAAGCCAACTCGTTGCCGATACCGAAGCATGACGCAGATCTTTCGATGGAGGCAGCCGCCTGCATCGGCTGTGGTGCCTGCGTCGCGGCTTGCCCGAACTCTTCCGCCATGCTTTTTGTCGCTGCCAAGGTTTCGCATCTTGGACTCCTGCCTCAGGGCCAGGCGGAACGGCATAAGCGAGTTATCGCAATGGTCCGGAAAATGGATGAGCTCGGGTTCGGAAATTGCAGAAACCACTACGAATGCGAAGCGGTGTGTCCGGCTGAGGTAAGCGCAACGTTTATTTCCAGGCTGAATCGCGATTACGCCGTCGCGGTCACCAGGGAGGAGGTTACCGTTTAGCCTGGAAATTCCGCGAGCCAAAGCGCTCGCGAAATCAGGCTCAGGAAGCGGCTCGGAAGAAATGGCTAAAGCGCTGAGTTCTTACTCGCCAGGCCGAGACATCGTTACTTTGACTGCGGCTGGTATGGAACGGGCTGAAGTTGTTCTAAAAGCTGAGCACGTCCGGCGAATTTGATCCTGGTGGCTTAAATTTTGTGCACTTGTAATGGGTCGATCCGTTTATTTTGATTATCGCGGTGTTTATCCGCTCAGCGTGACGTTTTCACATCCGCCAAGCGACTTCCGCTTCGTCTTGGAAATACCCAAGATTGCCGCGACCGGCGCTCAGCGAAGCAACGCCGACCTGCTGAGGGTCGCCAAGGACCTGCTGCATCGTGGACTGCGTGAATCGGTCTCCGAGGTCTTGATCAACTTCAGAACTCCAGGAGAGATTGAGCCCGAGAAATTCGACAAAATGGCCAAAAGAGTCATCTACTCTTGCGCGGATGGAAAGATTTACGAAGTAGTCCAGGACTTGAAATGAAAATGGGATTTGCGTTTTTATCGAGCAGGGACGGACCGTAACCAAGCTGACAGAGCGACGTCTTTTGTTTTATATGAGACCCAAATATTTTGTCGCCCCTCTAATGGCGATTGCCGCGTGCACTTCGTTGCAAGCGGAGACTTCTGAGCCGGCCACTTCACCAAATCCGAGCTACGGCGAACATGGTCACTGGCGGCATCATCATGCGTGGATCTGGAGGAAGCTCAATTTGACAGACACCCAAAAGCAGGACATCAAACAGTACAGGACGAAGAACAAGGCGGCGTTTCGCTCGGCTCTGGCTAGCTATCTCTCGGCCAGACAAGCACTGTTAGCAGCAATCAGGAGCAACCCAGCAACGCAGCCTACCGCTTCTGAACTGGCTGCCGCAGAAGCAAATCTTATGGCTCTTCGCGTCAAACAGGAGCAGTATATCGCGAGCATCCTGGCAGGAGACCAGGTTACCACTTGGCAGAACTTTCAGGCTGAGCGCACCGCTCGGATACAGGAGCGGATTAATAAACTGAACCAAGCCAATCCTTAAGCGAATTTGGCTCTGGTCACCATTTGGTTTCAGTCGGCCAGCGTCACACTAACGGCTTGTGTGACCGGTTCTCTGTTGCCTTCGTTTTCTTCTGTTCAGAACCTCTTCCGATCCTTCTGTTTGGGCAAAAGTAGATGAGTAACCTCCTGTCTGGGTTTCCGGCAAAATCAATCGATGGATTCCATCCATTAGCGTAGTTTGGATTTCGAAGGCTGATTAGTTGCCGTGCAGGGAGGCGCTTCACAAAAGGCTCGTCCTTGGCTACATTGCGGAATTTGCGGTTCTCGTCTATCGTCCTTCCAACGTCACATCAACGTCCACCGATTTGGCGACCTGAAGAACAAAAGTGCTGGGGTCTCTCATCCCCCACGAGACATAGGGAACCGTAAACTTCGCCCGGGCAGTCACAGAAGCGTTTTGCATCTGCACGCGAACTGGGATGGTCATCTCATGATCTCGACCATGAATTCGCAGCATTCCATGTACGTCTACATCCGATGCGCCGTTCGAGGCCAATCGGCCATTGATTCGATCGGGTGAAAAAACCGCGTCTGGGAATCGTTCGGACTCCAAAACGTTTGCATGCATCTGGCGATCACGCGTTCCTTCTCCCGTGTTTCCACTCCGCACGTCGACGGAAATCTGGCCGCTCGCTTTGCCCGAGTTCGGATCGAAGCGCACCGCGCCGCTCTTTATCCTGAAGGTTCCATGCACAGTGTGCAAAACCGCTCCGAGGGTAAATTGAACGGTGCTCTTCGCAGGATCGATATTGAAAGTCAGAACGCCGGAGGGGGTTGGAGCGGTTTCTGCCGCAACCAAGTCGCCAAAGATGCACAGGAGCAAGTATACGATTAAACGAGCACACATCATTTTCATGGCCATAACATGGACAACGGCTATCCCTCCATTCCCCTCCAGCCGGGAAACATGCCCGTCTCAGCTTCCGACAAATTCAGCCGTGAATGTTTCAAACTTTGCCGCTGTTCCGACAGGCGGCGTAGACGCGACAACATAGCAGCCGGAACCAACAAACTGCTTCGATTGAGTGTCGAAAACCATCATGCATCGCAGTTGACCGGGTTCAACCCACCGGTCCGAGAGCTGAGTGTCGCCGTTAGTTGCCGCTGATCTCGCAGCCACGCGTTTGTTGGCATAATCCTGGAGCTGCTTCTTTGTTGGGCGAAGCGTTTGAACAGCAACGTACCGATGAGATGCGGGACGCTTGCGACCCTTCTTGACAGCAGCGAGATAGGCCTGCACTTGCTTCTCCGCTGCAGCCCTTTGCTCTGGAGTTGGAGTGTACCAATAGTCCGAGTCGTAGACTCCCGAGTAGCCCGGATACCAGGATCCCCAGAACGGATCGCGATAATAGTAGTGGTGATCATAGTCATGCCGATGAAACGATTGCTGGTGACTTTGGTCGCCGCCACCCCCACCGTGATCGTGGGCTCGCGCAGAGCCTGTCAGTACCGCAGCGAAAGCCAAACTGATCGCCGGCGAGCACAGGCTGCCAAACCATTTAAAGCAAAGACCCGGGTTTCGCCGGCGTGAGCCACCGGGGCCCGAATTCGAATTTAGATGTCTAGTGCGTCGAGTCATAAGTAGGAGGGATACCGTCAAGTTTTTTCCTATCCATGCATTAATCATAGTGCACCGTCTCGCATATAATTAGTGATGTCGCCGCAGGTCAGTTGGCTGTTTTTCAAGGCGCGAGCGAAGCGCCCATCCCGCCCCATTTTTGCCTCTTG
>DASZHC010000090.1:0-3941 GCA_035938215.1 Chthoniobacterales bacterium | reverse complement strand
CGGGTTCGCTCTGCAAAAATGATCTTTATTTCGGAAAGAGTGGAATGCGCTTCCACAAGGCGAACAAGATCCTCCGGGCGATCCTCGCCATCGGCATCCATAACGACCACAGCTTCCGCTTTTTTTTGTTTCGAAAATATGGGAAAGACCAACTGCAATGGCTCGCTGACGGCCGATATTTCGTCGGAGGACAACTATTTCCGCGGACGTAAAGCTCGACAGTGAATTCAGGAAATCAGGAGGCCTCCCTTCGCGAGATCCGCCATCGACAAGTACCAACTGCCAGTTCCATTCGCGCCGGGAGAATTCCAGGTCGACTGCCCTAAAGAGAACCTCAGCGGCTGCCCACTCATTGTACATGCAGGCAAGAATGATTCCTGATGTCATAAACGGAATGGCGATTTCAGTGCTTCCGGAAAATAATCGGCTTATTCTTGTAGCACCAATGCACTCCCTTATGTAGATACTTTCTTATATCTTTCGCCGGAATAGATAGACCTTCCCTTCTGTTCCTTGTACAGGCGGGAGTTCCTCAAAATTGGGGCTCTGTCGCAGGTGGTCTAAGAATGTGTTTTGCAAAGCGTTTACCGGCAACCATGGGTGCAACCATTTGGAGCCGGGATCGGCGACTTCCACAAAATCTGCGGACCGTATTCCCGCCAAATTGTCATCGATTGATCCTGAGCGATGAAGGTCGTGGAAATCCAGCGGAAGGTTGTCGCCTAAGGCAAGCCAGGCTTGCGAAACGGAATTGACTGTTCCAAAAAAGGTTACATAGACATTGGTCAGACTCTTGCGAGGCTCTTTGGCGGCAAACGTAGAAATTTCATGAAGAACGGCTGCGTTGATACTGTTTTGCCGGGCAGTATCTTTGCTAACCGTCCAAACGCCTTTAGGCAGGTCACTCGTAACAAAAATCAATGCGGAAGAGACGAAAAAGAGAATCGCAATGAGCCGTGAGTCCCTATTTCGTGACAATTCTCCGAGGGAGTACAACGCGGTCAACACAAAGACCAGTTGCCAGGTACACCCAAAAAATATGTTTGCCATGTCGCCGCCGGCGATGATGGCGAGCGATAGCGCAGCCAAAACGACTCCGCTCAAGAGAAAAAGAACAGTACGCCAATTTCTCCTTAGCACAACGATGCACAAGCCCAGAATCAGGCATGCGGCAAGCTCCGCTAGGAAAGGGCCGAACATTTGTTTCGATGAGCTGCCGATGAGATACTCATGCAGGGCAGCCTGGAATCCACCCGGTATTTTCGCAAGGAGCGCACTGTAACTGGTGCCGCTGTTTACGAGGAAATACTCCAGAATGGTCTGCCCGCCGAAGAAGTAATAGGGTCCGGCGACCACCAATGCACCAATCAAAACTGCGATAGATCGCCGAAAGGTTCGCCGAATTTCAAAGTGGTCACTCGAAACAATGATTCGACAGACTTCCGCCAGAATCGTCGCTGCCAGGAGCATTACGGTGGTGTGAGGAAAAAAACTGGGTTTGGTCAGATAAGCGATCCCCGCAATCACACCGATAAAAAGATGGTCCCAAACTTCGGTCCTGCCCTCGTCGTCGTAGCAGCCGATTTTGACCAGGAGCAGAGAAAATGACGCGGTGAAAAGAGCCACCGCCACATCGGGGCGAAAGTCGTGAACGGCACGCAACGTCAGCGGTAACATCAGCACGAACGAAACAATCGCTGCCTGAGTCAGTGCGCCTCGTTCGGATACAAACGCGCTGACAAAGAGCAAGAACAAGAAGACGATTGAACCATTCAGAACATACGGCGCCCAGTCATGGACTCCCATCAGAGCAAACCCTGCCACCGCCAGCGCTGTTGACCAAGGACTGTGGGGTGGAATTTGCAAAAGCGAATTGCAGAAGGTTCCGAAGCCTGCGGTGTCAAGAGTGTGAAGACGCTGAACGCCCTCGATCAGGTAAAGGACGTCGTCCTCAACCGGGTCCATTGCAAGTCTGCCTTCCCGCAGCGACCATTGCACAACAAGCGCGGTATAAATTGCGCTCACCAAGAGAAGAACAAGAACGGTCTTATTGCTCGGTGTTCTCCACGGCGAGGAGGCGTCGGAATCCGGCCGGCGAACCTCGGATTGAAACTTGCTGACTAAGTTCGAGCTCGGCGACAAGGCTGAGGAAACATTCAAGTTCAAGGCCCGAGAAAGAAAGGAACATTTTCTGGTTTGCAAGCAATTTTTTCGGAAAGGGGCAATCGGACCGAGGATGCTGGCGAACCGTCTCGGTTCGCACGGTTTTGAAGCAAGCAAAGCGGGGACGCTTCGCCTACTTTGCGCTTATGCCGTTCCCTGATACGCCAAAGACTCAATGACTATAGCAATGGGCGACAAGAATTTCGGTCTCAAGTGGCTCAGAATTCTCTTCTGGTGCGCAGCTATAGCGCTCGGCGCTGTAGACGCCTGGGCCGCCCGCCACACCATGAATCCAGACGGCATATCTTACCTGGATCTGGGCGATGCATACCTGCGGGGGGACTGGAAAATGGCCATAAACGCTTATTGGAGTCCCTTATACCCTTGGCTGGTTGGGCTATCGTTGAAAGTGTTAAAGCCCTCACCCGATTGGGAGTTCCCGGTCGTGCACTTAGTAAATTTCGTTATTTACCTGGCCGCATTGGCAAGCTTCGAATTCTTCTTGCGCACCCTGACCGACTACCGCAGGAAGCGCGGAAACGCCGTTTGTGAGAGCGAGGATGCGAGATTGCCGGAATGGGCTTGGTGGTTGCTGGGCTACAGTCTCTTTATATGGAGCTCCTTGATTCTGATCGGCACGAAACTAGTCACTCCGGACATGTGCGTCGCCGCCTTTGTTTATCTTGCATGCGGCCTGCTGCTGCGCTTACGGGGAGCAACTGCCACTTGGCGCACGTTCGTGCTTTTTGGGATAGTGCTTGGATTTGGTTATCTGGCGAAAGCAGTGATGTTCCCACTCGCATTCGTCTTCCTCGCCGTCGCGATGTTCTCGTTTGAGGGAACTTGGAAAGCCGAGCCGGGGGTATTGATCTCAACGCTGATCTTCCTCTCGATTGCCAGTCCATTAATCATCTCGCTTTCTCACGCGAAGGGTCGCCTGACTTTCGGAGACAGCGCAAGGGTCGCTTACGAAGTATACGTCGATGGTGTTGATCTGATGATCCCAAGCGGTAACGGACTGAAGCACCCGGTGAAGAAAATTTTCGAGTCGCCGCCGACATACGAGTTTGGAGAGCCGATCGGCGGTACATACCCACTCTGGTACGATACTTCGTATTGGCACGAAGGAATCAAGCCCTATTTTGATCTGAATGGACAAGTGCAGGCGATAAAAACCTCACTCCTATTCTACTGCGCCCTGTTTTTTTCTCACTTTACGCAGCTCTTTATGAGCGTGTGCTTCCTCATACTTTTCGCAACAGGCGCTCGACGTTCGTTGGGCCCGAACAACGGCGCTGCAGTTTGGCCGGTGCTGATTGTCGCGATTTCGGCGCTCGGTTTATACTCGCTTGCACTCGTTGAATCCCGGTATATCGGCGCCTTCGTATGCCTTTTATGGTTGGGAGCCTTTTCGGTGGTGCGGCTTCCGGCGTCCCAACTATCAAACCGGCTAATTGCCGGGGTGGTTATTGCTGTTGCTGCGACGACGTGTTTCTCAGCGGTTTGGTGGGTGAGTAGGAAACCTCCCGCACAAGGCGGGCCGGCTTGGTCGGAAGCCGCCCAAGCTCTAAGCGAAAAGGGAATTAAACCTGAAGATAAGGTCGCCACGGTCGGGGTCGAACCGTATGGAGGGGGAGGAGCCTACTGGGCACGCCTCGCGAAAATTCAGATTATTGCGCAGGTTAGCGAGCCGGAACGTTTCTGGGCGGCAGATCTCTCGACCCAATCTCGAGTTATCGAAGCCGTCGCAAGAACGGGCGCGAAGGCAATTTTAACAA
>DASZHC010000089.1:0-49488 GCA_035938215.1 Chthoniobacterales bacterium | reverse complement strand
CTCAACGTTCTGCTCGCCCGGCTCGGTCTGCTTCCTTTATTCACCCAACCGCCTGCCTGGGCTGAGGTGTAGCCCGAAAATCTCGGGCTACACACCCCCTTACGAGGGGAATCAGTTTAAGCCGGAAGGAAGTTAAGTTAGATATAGTCACGGTCTGGGCGATGGCGCGCAAGGAATGCAGACTCGATGAGGTCCGAAGGTTTCACAATCAAAGAATTCGACGGGTGTCATGGAGACCGGGGAAACGCAACAAACGAGGTGGGCGACGGCCAGATAGTGGTGGAAAGCTAGTTTCCAATCGGCTCGATTCTCTGCCTCAAACAACGAATAGGAAGCCGTATGCTAGAAAAACAGTTCAGCAAGCTGAGCGAAAACATCCGGGGGAGCGTGATTACTCCCGGCTGCGGTGAATATGAAATCGCTCGAAATTGTACAATGGAATGATCGATCGTCGTCCCGCCGCTATCGTCCGTTGCGTGGACGTGGCGGACGTGACGGCAGCAGTGAATTTTGCGCGCCAAGACGGTCTCACGGTCGCAATTCGCGGCGGAGGCCACAACGGTGCAGGGTTGGCCGTTTGTGATCAAGGACTCGTGATTGACCTTTCGCCAATGAAAGGGGTCCGAGTCGATCCCGCGAACCGCACCGTGCGGGTGGGACCCGGTTGCACACAGGGCGACGTCGATCACGCCAGTCATGCGTTTGGATTGGCTGTGCCAGCCGGTATTGTCTCGACGACCGGCATCGCAGGTCTCACATTGGGTGGCGGGACGGGCTATCTTACTCGGAAATTCGGTCTGACCATTGACAACCTTACCGAGGCTGATGTCGTGCTTGCCGACGGGAGCTTTGCGACTGTCAATGCGTCGCGCAGTGAGGATCTCTTCTGGGCCTTGCGCGGCGGCGGAGGAAATTTTGGCGTCGTGACGAGTTTCGTTTTTCAAGCTCATCCCGTGAGCACGGTTTACGCCGGGCCGATTTTTTGGGACGTAAAGGACGCACGCCGGGTGATGCAGTGGTACCGAGAGTTCCTGCCCCAGGCGCCTTTGGAGCTTTGCCCGTTTCTGGGGCTGAAGACGGCACCCTCGAAGAACCCCTTTCCCAAGGAACTTTTGGGAAAGAAAATCTGTGCCTTGATCTCCTGCTACAGCGGACCACAGGTGCAGGCGGAAGAAACAATCAAGCCGATTCGCCAAGAGCTTCCGCCGCCAATCATTGACTGGATGGGGCCTATGCCTTTCCCAGCTCTGCAGAGCCTGTTCGACCCCCTGCTGCCCTCGGGCTTTCAGTGGTACTGGAAAGGTGACTTTGTCAAAGAGCTTTCCGACAAAGCCATCGACGCGCATTTGGAGTGGGCCGTCAAGGCTCCGAGCGAGCTCTCGTTGATGCATCTCTATCCCATCGACGGCGCCGTCCACCGCGTGGAGCAAAGTGAGACAGCCTGGGGCTTCCGGGACGCGACTTGGTCTATGGTCATCGCCGGCATCGATCCAGACCCCGCCAAGGCGACCGCGCTCACTACATGGGCCAAGGGATACTGGGAAGCCGTTCATCCCTACACGCTGGGAGGCGCCTACGTAAACTTTATGATGGATGAAGGACTCGACCGGATCAAAGCGACCTACCGCGACAACTACGATCGACTGACGGAAGTTAAGAAGAAGTACGATCCAAATAACTTTTTCCACGTTAACCAGAACATAAGACCGGAGTAGCCGTAGTATTGGTCCATCGATTCAATACCCAGAAAGACACTGGATTTCCTGAGCCAATCCCTAAGAGCATCAAATGTCAACACGGCTCAACGGGACCGCAAGAGGTTGCTATGATCTTTCTATTCACAGCACCTCCATAGGGCAGTGCGGCAACGCTTCCAGAAAAGCTTTGCCGTACGCCTTGCTGAGTATCCGATTGTCAAGAATAACAATGATTCCCTCGTCCGTCTTCGTTCGAATCAAGCGGCCTACGCCCTGCCGCAGCTTGAGGATCGCCTCCGGAAGCGAATATTCGGTGAACGGATCCCCCCCGTTTTCCTCAATGTGCTCGAGCCGTGCCTCGATCAGCGGATGATCGGGAACCGCAAATGGTAGTCTGGTAATAATCACGTTTGCCAGAGCTTCCCCGGGAACGTCGACTCCAGTCCAAAAACTGTCTGTGCCGAATAGCACGCCACTCTCTGATTTCTTGAATCGGTCAAGCATCCGGGTTCGCGACTCCCGGTTTCCTTGCATCATGAATGTATAGTCCCGCTCCAACGTCGCTTCCATGCGCTGCGCCACGCTGGTCATGGTCTTATAGTTTGTGAATAGAACGAAGGCGCATCCCTTTGTTTTTGCGAGAAAGTAGGTGATCCATTTTTCGAGCGCGGTTTCGTAATCCGAATCACGCGGATCGGGCATCTTCCTGACGACATACAGGCGCATTTGTCGTTCGTAGTCGAACGGGCTACCAATCTTGAGAGCTTCGGAATCGAACGCGCCGACTCGGTTCCGAAAATAGGCAAGATCATCTCGACCGACAGACAGCGTCGCGCTTGTCATGATGCAGGTGCGACCTTCGGGAAAGAGCATCCGGTTCAGCACCGAAGAGATATCAATCGGGGCCGCATTGAGGGACAAATACTGAGATATCTTCCCGGCACGCTCGATCCAGTAAACGTGGTTTTGGGGAGTCTGATTCAGGAAATCGACGATGCCATAGCGAACCTCCCGGATCCGCCGGCCGAGATCTTGAAGTTCGCTCTTCAGCTTTTCGTCTTCGGCGCCCTTGACGGCGTGAATCACTGCGGCCTGCAGCCGGGCCAGTGCAGTTGATACGGTGTCGGGAACGATTTCCGGATTTCGGACGCGATACTCGCGGCGTTTACCGAACTTCGCTGCGTCCTCGACAGCCTCAAAAAAATGGTCGACGGCGTCGCACGTTTCCGCGGTTTCCCTAACCGATTCGGTTTCACGCAGAAGCGTGAACAATCCCTTTTGAGTTTTGGGATTGTACAGGCGGTGCAGGGTTTGTTTGAGACCGTACTGCGAAATGCCCAAACCGATCTGGCGCGCGGCGACGGATTCAATCGTGTGCGCCTCGTCAAAGATGATAAAGTCGTTGGGAAAGAGATAGCCCGACGACCGATTTTCCAGATCTCCTATGCTCTCCAGCGCAAGAAAGAAAAGGGTGTGGTTTACGACGATCAGGTCGGCGGTGAGGAGCTTTTTCCTGGCGCTTTGGTAGAAGCAGCGGTTTGTCGTCCCGCAGGTTTTCGGTGTGCATATATGGGCTTCGCTGCAGATTTGCGCCCATACGACCGGGTCGGGTTCTACGTCGAAATCGCTCAGAGTGCCGGTCACGGTTTTTTGGCTCCAGGCCTTGATTCTAAGCAATTCCTGTTGCTGTGAACCGGTAAAGAGGTCGTTCTGCGACTGCAACGCGCGATCCAACCGGTTTGGACACAAATAATTTTGTCTTCCTTTGAGCAACGCAGCCTCGAAGGGTTGGTCCAACAATCCGCGAACGATCGGTATATCTTTGTTGAGCAGCTGCTCCTGGAGATTGATTGTGTGCGTTGAGATGATCGCTTTGCGTTTCTCTCGCAGAGCATAGAGGACGGCGGGCACAAGATACGCCAGGGACTTGCCTACCCCGGTTCCAGCTTCGACTACGAGATGAAGATTTTCGGCCAATGCTTCGGCAACAGCGCTCGCCATCCGCTGCTGTTCGGCACGGAATTCGAAGCTTTTTGCGCCGGACAATAACCCATCCTTGCCAAACATTTCCCGAATCCTTCTGGGAAACTCGCTCTCGAAATCTTCACGAAGCGCAATCACCGTTGTCCTTTACTCGAAGTCGTGGTACGGATTTCCCGTTGCCGGAGCCAAGTATGATGATCAACGTAACGCTCCAACGCAAGTATTGCGGAGGATGCTTTTGCAAAATCGGATACGACCCTTTCCGGGATATTGTCGGTCGCGAGACAGAGTTGAGGCCGGCTCTAGCGCCCTGTGAAGCGATGACCCAGGACAGATCAATTTTTAAAACGCTTAGAAATTAGAGACCGTGGTCCGGATTTTTGACCGTTACCTCATCAAGAATTTTCTGGTCCCGTTCTTCTATTCCTTGTTCGGGATGGTCGCTGTCTGGCTGGTCTACGATCTCGGTGAGCATGCGAATGATTTTCAAGAGGCCCATTTGTCGTTTGAGTCAATTAGCCGATTTTACCTCACGCAGATTCCTTTTGTTGTTGTTACCTGGATGCCCTTGTGCGTGCTGCTCGGACTCCTCTATGTCCTGACACGCATGTCGCGTCGCAATGAAATCGTGTCGATGTTGGGCGCCGGCGTCAGTGTTCCCCGGGTCTTGCTTCCCCTGATGCTGGTTGGCTTGCTCCTCACGGGTGCTTGTACCTTGTTAAACTACGAGCTTGGGCCCAAGGGGCTTTGGGCGAGTGCCTACATGCTGGATGAAATCGTCAAAGGCAAAGTCAAAAATGCGCGCCTTGATGCTCACGTCTTTCCCAATCGTTCCGATCATCGCATCTGGTTCATTCAATTGCTTGACGCGAAAAACGAACAACTTCGAAATGTCCAGGTGATCCAGCTGGATGCCGAGGGAGTGATTCAATCGAAGATTTATGGGCTGGACGCGACTTACGACGGAGCGCGGAAACTATGGATCTTTTACAACGGAAAAATTGCTCATATGGATCCGGCCGGGAACGTTACAGGGGAGGAATTCTTTTCGCAAAAAGAGATCGGAAGTTGGAGTGAGACGCCATGGCGGCTTGCGAGTTCCTCCATGAAGGGCAAATACATGACGGTCCCGCAACTAAAGCATTATCTTGCTGAAAACGGTGATTTTCCTGAGGCGAATCTGGCCGAATTCAAGACGCAGATGTGGTATCGGTTCGCATTGCCGTGGAATGTGCTCGTAGTCGTATTAGTAGCGAGCCCCCTCAGTGTTGCGTTTTCCCGCCGAGGGACTCTGGGTGGGGTAGCTGGTGGGCTTTTCCTTTTTGTTGGGTTGTTCTCGTCGAGCAACGTGTTTCTCGCTCTTGGCCAGGGGTCAAGAATATCTCCGGTTGTGGCGGCATGGACGCCGGCAATCTCTTTTCTGCTGCTTGGACTTGTGCTGCTTTACCTGCGGTCAACGAATCGGCCAATTCCGTTTACGGGATAGCGGGGCCGCTTGGCTCAACCGGCGCTGCTCCCGACGCGACCGACACCAGCCTTATCGCTATCTCAGGGAACTCCCTGAGACCGTTCCGACGGCGGCATCTACGCAGTCACGGTTCGGAGTGAAAGCGGAGAGCAGGTTGTCTATGTGAATCCCGAAGGTGCGATCGTGCAGGCTCCCTCGAGCACCACGACAACGACTACCTTCCAACAGCCTGCAGAAGAAGGGGTGGTAACGTATAGCCAAATTCAACAGAATCTACCCCGGTATCTGCTGGTCGAAAAGAAGGGCAGGAAAGAAATCTACTATGATCGCCAGACGGGCCAGAAAGTGAAAGTGGAAAGGGAAAAAGACTAGACAAATGCCGGTCATAGCTCCCGGCTGAAAGTGAGGGAATTAACAGAGGCGCAGACGCTGCATGCATCTGCGCCTCTTGCCAATTTTATGAACGGTTGTTGATCGTGTTTGTGAACAGAAGAAAACGAAGGCAACAGAGAACCGGAAATGAGACGCTTGGCTGAACGAGCTGCCGAGGATGCAACCTGCTCTGCGGCCTGGAGCTTAAACCGGAGAAAACCTCAGTTACCTTTGCTACCTTCTGTTGAACCCTTCGGGCTGAATTGTCCACGGAGAATAAGCGGCGAAACCTGGGCGCCGCGCATTTCTCAGGTTCTAAAACTCGTAAGTTTACTGGCATTTAGTGGAAATTGCTATAGTGGTTGATGTTCCGAACGGGAGGCTGGTATGCGTGGTCTGCGAGTGTTTTTGGTCGAAAATCATCAGGATTCCGTAAAGTATATCCGTCTATACCTGGAGCAGCTTGGGCACGAGGTGACTACGGCGGAGGATATGGCGACGGCATTGAAGCTGTTTCCGGGACCGACTTGCGACGTACTGATCAGTGACATTGCCCTTCCGGATGGGGATGGTTGGGAAATTATGGAAAGAATTAAAAGCAAGCGACCCGGTCTTACTATTTCGATGAGCGGGTACGGAAGCGAAGAGGTCTTGCTCAGAAGTCGCTCTGTGGGCTATGACCATCATCTGGTAAAGCCGTTTACACCTGGCGATCTTGTTGCGCTTTTGGAGAAAGCCGGAACGGTTGTCGAGAATCAAGAAAGCGGTCGCGAGCAAGACGCTTCAAAAGGGGAGTACCGGAGTGGATCAAGTAAAAAGGACTGCAAAGTTTGCTGATGAAACAATTGAGACAAGAAGAGAGGAATTCGTGTGAAGAGACGAATTCGGGGACGTCGTCCGACTGGATATGCCGTCTGATGCAGCATATAGGCTTGCCAGCTCTTCGTATCTCTCCGGAAACGATGGAGGTCACGGCGTTCAATCGTCTCTTTGCGGACCTTATCGTCTCGACAGGAATCGCTGATTATCGCCTCTGGTTTGTCGATGGCATTTTGCCCTCTATGAACAAGGACGAAAGGGCGGACTGGGTCGCCGCGGCTGCCAGATTTGAGCCCGCCAAAGCGCGCGTGCGGTTGAGTTTGAGGCGCGGTCGGAAAAGAAATTTTGAGATGCGGAGTGCGGGAAGAATCCAGCAGGAGACGGTCGATCCGCTGATCGCATGTGTTTTTATTCCTTCGTCAGCGGCGGATCCTCGGACGAGCGATCAGCCGGGATTTTCTAGGGGCCGGGCGATGGAGCGATCCAGGATTCGCGACGAACTTCATAAGAACGTTTCGCAGAAACTTCTCGGGGCGGCGTTTGGATGCAAGGTGCTCGCTGGAAAGGTCCGGGGACTCGATGATGGTTTCGCACAGCAGGCTTCCGATCTTGCTGAGTTGTTGAATACAGCGGTCATAGACCTTCAAAATCTTACTCGGCGCACCGCAGATTACGATTAATCTATATGGTATATATTTAACGGGTACACCAGCGTCTGAGGCGGACATTGTCAGAAAGGCCAACTTCTTCGGTGGTGCAATGGAAATGACGGAGTGCTCGTCTGGAAGCTATGGACACCCAAGATGAAGGCACCAATCAGGTTCAGAATCCGAAGAAGCGGGTTCTGATTGTTGATGATCATCCGATATTTCGCCTTGGTTTGGCTGGTTTGATTTCAGAACAACCTCATCTCGAAGTTTGTGGCCATGCAGAGTCTGCACCGCTGGCTCTCGAGGCGATGAGGAAGTTCCAGCCGGACCTCGTTCTGCTCGATCTGTCGTTACGCGGAACGAACGGTATTGAGTTGATCAAGTTGATGAAAGCGGAGCAGCCTCATCTGCCTATTCTTGTTGTTTCGATGCATGACGAGGCCGTCTTCGGTCTGAGGGCCCTGAAAGCCGGAGCGATGGGCTACGTGATGAAAGCAGAGGCGATGGCTCAAGTTGCAGAGGCTATTACCAAAGTGCTCCGGGGCAAGATCTACGTAAGTCCGAACTTTAGCGATAAGCTCATTTTTAAAGCGATACAGTCGGTTGAATTGGGTACGGGGTCGCCGGTCGACATGCTTTCAGACAGGGAACTGGAGGTACTCCAGCTTCTCGGCAAGGGTCATTCTACGAGGTCAATCGCGGATACGCTCCATTTGAGTGTCAAAACGATTGAGACCCACCGTGCTCACATTAAGGAGAAGTTAGGATTTCCCGATTCGGAAGACATGGTGCGCTTTGCGATCGATTGGGTCTCGCAGCAGGAGTGATCTTTCCCATAACACAATCATATCTTGTGGTGAATCGGCAGAAGAAATTTATGCAGTTTGCGCTGAGCTAAATGAAGTCGGGTCTTTACCGTTCCCAGCGAAATGCGACGTTGCCTCATGACACAACCTAGGATTTCCGAAGGCATCTGAAAATCGGTGAAACCCACGAGAAACGGCTCCGCCAACACCCTGAGGCTACCAGAGGAGCTCCGAGACCTACCAAAAGTGCGCTAATCAGTGATCCCCATCATAAAAAGGTCTTCAGGGTAATTTTCCACCAGTTATAGTCCTTATAGCCGCCTGCCATTGGCTGAGACAGAACAAATTCAAAAGAGCATAAAGCTCCGCATCGATCGAATTATGAGTAAGTCCGCTGCGTCAAAAAAACTGATGAGCCATTACTCTTTCTTTGAATATCAGGCAATGATCACCAATACGGCACACGACGAATCCGCAGGCGAGCCTGTGCACTGCATCATCAAAATGAAAAGCGTCGATGAGGGGGGTAAACGCCTGCGCAACCTGGAACTTGAACTACAAGCTGGAGACGATGTCCTCTTTATCCTTAACCCAGGCCCCCATCGGAAGGTAAGTCACTCAAGTATCTGGCCCATCAGCGAAGAAGCTTTCCGACAAGCAGGGACACCGCTGGAGCACCATCGAGTGGGCGGCTGCGAAGTGCTTCTCTATCGGGGGTAATGACGACCTCCGCCGGGGCCAGAAAAACGACGGCAGCTTACCCGCAGTGCCTCCAGATGACGCTTCTGCGAAACATTTAGCCCGCTTTTTGGGGAAACTATTTACTAGCGACTCCAAGCGTGTCTGTCCTAACTCGACTTTCGCAAATCTGCGAAGGTTAGCTAAGTGAAAACCATTAAAGGCGCTGGTGCGGCTTTATGCTGCTTCATGTTTTGTTGGCCTGCCTTAACTGGCTAGCCGTTCCGAAACATTTTTGAATATCTTCGACACGGCCTCGTACTCGGATGCTGCGTCAACTGACGGATGACCGTCGTCAAACAGAACCAGAAATCTTGAGCAGTAGACTAACTGACGAGCGATTTCCCGGACAACCTCCTCGGGCACTGCTTCACGCGCAACAATGATCAAGGTGATGGTTTTCGCCCGAAGCTGCGCCGAGGATGGAACCGGAGAACCCCCGAACCGCAAAGCTTCCGCGATTTCGGCGAGATAAATGGAGATTGCGCTAAGAGTTCGGGCGAGCTCCTGTTTTGGGACGCGTGTCGATCTATAAAAGGAAGGTGCCGCTTTGGCCAGGAGTCGCCCGGCAAGAACCACGCCTGAATCACCTTTCATGAGCCTTACAAAAGTCTGAGCTTCACCATTCAAGTCGCTCCCGGCGGGCCGCGGGGCTAGGCAGGGATTTGGTGTGGACCCAGCTTTGCAGAAGATCGTTTTGAACGTGCCTTCTGGACGTAGCAGAAAGAGTTGCCGTTTGTCGAGGCTGCATCTGAAAATACATTGTAGTGCGCTGTCATTCCTTCTCTCTCTTTGGCGGTTTTGAATCGGTGATTGCCTCCATCGCGATAATCTGCCGTTTGAATACCCATCACCGGGCAACCCCCCGCCACAGATCCCTGGCGCGCATGATTCACGCACGGGCTCCCACCTTGGGTATTTCATGGCGAGACGTGATCGTGTCGGCGCCTTCGTCGACCGAGCGAGGGGCGCCCGAGCCTCGCGGAAAAACAGCCAACTGGCCGCGGCCCATAGGGTTGCGATGAAAATGGGCCGGCGGCTGCGTTGCTCCTCGGTTACGTCCCGCCCCACTTTCATGCCGCCCCAGAGAGCGAGAGTACCAGGATTATTAGAAAGTGGAGCGGGATGCGCCCTCTAACGCCAGTCCGGCTCGGACCGCCTTGCCGGCGGCCCATTTTGATCGCAACGAAAGATATTGCTATTTCGACATTGAAGCCGAATTTGCTCATTGCGTCCACAGCCCAAATTTCTTTCCTTTGCTTGCAACATGATTGTAAGCTTGGCCGATGCGCCTACCCTCTCTGCCGATGCTGGAACTATTTCTCCGCGGTCTCGGTCATCGGACTGACTCGGCCCGGAATGTCCAAGAGGCACTTGCCTTGGCTACCAACGCGGAAAAGCCATTCGATCTGCTGTTGACCGACCTGCAGCTCCATTTTCAAGTTCCTTGCACAAGTAACATAACCACAGGTATTTTTGAAGCACTAGCCAGGCCTTGTTGGTTCGTTCAGCCGCACAGGGCGTGCTCGCGCGGGGGCCTGCGAGGTTTACTGGGGCCTCCGCCGGATTGCGCGAGATGCTCAGGGCAAAGCCTGATTTCGAAAATTGAGAATCTGTGATTTGATGATGCCCTGATAAATCGGAGTGGACATGAGTTCAAGTCTGGAAAACGCAAGTCAGGGAAAATTCGCGTCAAGCGACTGGCTTTGGGTTTTTGGCTTCTTGATTTTGCTAGCCTCAATTTGCTTCTCCATTGTTCTTTTCGGTAGAAGTGCAAATCAACTCCTGGCGAATGAGACACATGCCCCTGTGCTCGCCACCACTCCGACCGCCGGCTTGGAACCTCGGGCTGAATCGGCTCCAGAAGTACGCCCTCAGTCCGTAACGGCTGTTGCCCTGCCGGAGACTCACTCTGAATCCACTACATCTTCAATCGAGGCTCTTAGCCCGCCGATTCAACAGCCACTAAGTCGTAAGGCTACGGAGGGACCGCCAATCGCTAAGGTAAAAACGACGAATACAATTCGAAGACACCGAACGTACTCGGTACGGCTGGCAAGCCACCGAAGATCTGCCGTCGACAAGGTCGTTTTAAAGACCTTCAATACACTGGCCGGAATGTGGCGCCGAACCTTCGATGCGAGGAAATGAGCGCGCGACGACCTGGGAAAAGTGGTTGAAGACTCAACCCGAGTACGCCTTGTCGGCGGCGGAGAGGGCGACGCTGCCCGAGGGCTCAACAGCGCTTTAATTGCTGAAGCCATCGCGCCACCTGTGTGCAGGCGAACCCCAGGCGCAGACAATAATTGCAAAAAAATTGAGAAAAATTGCTGTCTCAGCCGTTATTGGATCTTCTTTTGCCATTTCGAAGCTTGCCTGAAGGCCGATAAGGGCGATGCATGCGAACTAGACGATCGCATGTCATCGTAGGATGGCCTTTATGTCGCCCAATCGTTTCAGCAATCTTATGATCGTTGTTGTGGAAGATCACGACGAGATACGAGGGTATTTGGGTGCCTTCTTGAGTCGCTTGGGTGCAAAAGTCGTTGCGGCAAGGAATGCGTTGGAAGGCCTCGAGGCCGTCAAGACTTATCGCCCAAATATTGTGTTGTCTGATATTGTGATGCCAGGACAAGATGGGTTCGGCTTGCTAGGCGACATCCGAAGCCTTGGACCTGATGCCGGAGGCGACGTACCAGTTATCGCTATGACCGCGTTGGTGACTCGCGCAGATCGCGCGCGCGTACTTCATGCCGGTTTCCAGGCGTGCTTGCCGAAGCCGTTCGGTCCAGCCGAGCTAGTAGAGACTATCTTAAAAGTGGTCGAAAAATAACATGCCTCTCCAGCGGCTCAAGAGCATCCACCCACCAGTTCCTGGAGAAGAGGGGGCTTCGAGCTCACTCGTTTCCCTCCGGACTTGTCAGTACGTCAGCTATTTTCTGCGCCGTTTCTGTGAGCTTTTCTGAAGCTTTAGAAACGGCCTCGACTTGCGGTAATCCCGCCTCTTCCAGTTCGCTCTTCGCCGTTTCGACCAGGAACAAAGCTGCTATCATCGAAGAAGAAACCTCCTCATGATAGGCTTTAATAATTCGGTTTCGTTCTTCCTCCCGGCCCACAATCCGCCCCTGATCGAATTGACCCGATGGCGAAGCGAAAGCGTCCAGCATCACATAACCGATCCTGGTCTGCGATCTGACGATATACCCCGGTACCGGGTCGGCGCCAAAAGGGCGCCGGACAGAGCAGGAGATGAATTCCGCCTTCCCCACATCATTCTCGTCAGAAAGTGGAAGCCAAGGCTCGTCAAATGCTAGCAACTCCAACGGCTTAGCCGATTTGATTTCATCTTCGGCAGATCCCGTTCGCTCAAGAAATCTCGGATTCCAAGCCACAAAGGCGCTTCGCTCGAAATCCACGATTGCTCTAGGCAGAGCGAACTCGCCCAAGATCGCGCAGAATTCCTGAAAGTTTTGCGTTGAAAGATCGATGTCTGAATAAATCTTTTCACTTAGCGTCAAGTCAAGCTCAAGCTGCAAAGGCTGCGACAAGCGGTCTTTTGCGAGTGGGAAGGACGGAGGAGGAGGAATTGTCATGAGGGCCGGATCTCCGAGGCGGCCGTTCTGATTCGTCTGTTTGCACACTTTAGTTCGCCGCTTTTCTGCTGTCTGGATGTCAAAGCCGAGCTGGCATCAAAGCCGCGCTTTGGCCCTGGTGTCCTGTCCCCGAAATAGCATGTCTTTCGCCGCGGGTCAGTTGGCTGTTTTTCAAGGCGCGAGCGACGAGCATATCTAAATCGATCTGCATCTCCGTAGAAGCTTCTCCTTACGTATCGATTCAGAGCCGAGAAACGACTACATTGTGCTTGGAGAGCGGAGAGTTTCGCGCTCCTTTATCTTTGACGGGAATGTAGCTTTCTCTCTGACACAACCTATCTATGACGATTGATTCATTGTTTCTCCGCAGGCCCTTCATTTTTTTGTTGTTAGCCCTGGTTGCGAAATTTGCGTTCGGAGCGTCTCCCGATTTGAAAGCATCGGATGAAGAGGTGAGAGAGAGTCCGACTCCACAGGAAAACAAAGCGGAGAGAGACGACAAGGGAGGAAAAGAGGCAAAAAAGGAAGAAACCGAAAAAGTTGAAAAAGGGGATTTGCAGCCGCCGCTGCCGGTCACTACGGAACATGCGGTTACCTTGCCGGGCGGCAAAACGCTTAGTTACAAGACGATTACCGGTTATCTCCTTCTACGTGATACGAAAGAGGACGCGCGCGGTGCCGCAGAAAGCGAGAAGGATTCCGGCAAGCAGAACGCTCGTTCCCAGCTGGATCTCGCCAAAGGAAAACCAAAGGCAGCGATATTCTTTGTAGCCTACCTCTTGAATGGAGTTGCGGACGCCTCGATGAGGCCTGTGACATTTGCTTTCAATGGTGGTCCCGGCTCCTCCTCTGTTTGGCTCCACATGGGGGGACTGGGTCCCCGGCGTGTTTTATTGTCGGACCGCGGTGAGACGCTTCCCCCGCCCGTCAAATTTGTCGATAATGAATCAACTTGGCTCGACAAGACCGATCTTGTTTTCATCGACCCTGTGTCGACCGGCTACAGCCGGCCTGCGCCCGGGGAAGATGCAAAACAGTTCCATGGATATAAGCAGGACGTTGCGAATGTGGGTGATTTTATTCGGCTCTGGACGACCCGGTACGAGCGATGGTCATCGCCGAAAATAATTGCCGGCGAAAGCTATGGAGCAACGCGCGCGGCGGGTCTGAGCGATTATCTGCAGGATCGCTATGGATTATATGTAAACGGGATTGTTTTGATCAGTTCCGTACTGAATTTTCAAACGATCGATTTTGCCTCGGGAAATGATGTTCCTTATGCACTCTATTTGCCTACCTATACCGCAAGCGCGTGGTACCACAATAAGCTCTCTTCGGATCTGCTGAGTATGCCGCTGAGGGAAGTGTTGAACAAGGCAGAATCGTTCGCCAGGAACGACTACCTTCTCGCTCTCTCCCGCGGAGACGCGCTTCCTCAGCCAGACCAGGATCGTGTCGCCAACGAGTTGGCGCGATTAACCGGTCTCAGTGCGAACTATCTCAAACAATTGGCGTTGCGAGAGACAGATGGCCGGTTTGTCAATGATCTTTTGAAGGATCAAAGCCGTTCGATCGGACGATTTGACAGCCGATTCACCGGAATTCGTCTATATCCTGGCACAGACCGTCAAGAGTTTGATCCGAGCGGTCAGGCGGTAAACGGGCCTTTTACTTCGGCGTTCAACGACTATGTAAGACGGGAACTGAAGTTTGAAACTGATCTCCCATATGAAACGATTGCGGAAGTTAATCCATGGACGCTGGCGGAGAATAAATACCTCGACGTGGCTGCTAATTTGAAGGAGGCAATGAGTAGAAACCGGTATCTCAAAGTTTGGGTTTGCTGCAGTTATTTTGACCTCGCAACTCCCTACTTCGCCGCGGAGAGTGTTGTCCATGGAATGAACTTGGATCCTGCTGTCCGCGACAATATTGAACTCACTTTTTACGAGAGTGGGCACATGGTTTACATCGACAAAAGCTCGCGTGAGAAATTCAAGGGAGACTTTGACGCCTTCTTAGACCGCACGCTCAGCGCGACTCCGATCAACGACGCTGAGCGCTGAACTGCGATGCATAGCAGCGCAGTTGTGCACTCTGCATCGCTTAAGTTAATCCTTATGGAGATCTGCCCCTAGCGCGCTTGTACACCGGCCGATCCGAAGTTCCTTGCACAAGTCACAGATTTGCAGGTATTTGTAAACGCTAGCCGGCTACCGCGACGCAGCCTCAATCAGAGCGTTCGCGGCAGCCCTGCAGGCTCCGTCGTAGTCGTTCGCATCAAGGTGAGGCGCAACTCTGTTGGTAAAGATTCTATTACAAGCGTCTTCGGTGAGTTTTGCCTGAAGTCCCCGACCTGAATGAATACGACCCTGGTGCTCCTGCGTGGCGATCAGAAGGAGGGCACCGGTATCTTTGCCGCGCTTGCCAATCTTCCATGCCTCGTACAATTGCTGCGCATAGTCACCTATGGAAACTCCTTTCGGAATATTCGGATAGATAACGATGATCAACTCCTCGCCAGTTCGATGATCGAAGTCGGCAAGTTGGCTGCTCAGCCGATCCGCGGTGCCTGCCCTCAGCACACCAGCGTAGTCTGTTACATATTTCGAGGGAGCCGCGGGCAGCGACGGTGTGGCTGCCGGAAGATCGGTAAGCAGAACCGTGGCGAGAAGAAAGAGAAGCGCTTTAGTCATAAAATTGGTCATTTTTTCGCTCCGATAGGGAAAGCTAGAATTAATATCGATTCCGACGCGAATGACAAATCGGCTATCGAGCGTTTGTCAGATTCCTCGAGCGTGAATTACCTCGCCGCTCAGCTGATCTGCGGCTTCACTGGCGAGGAATACGACTAGTCGGGCTGCGTCCTCCGGCAGTCCGACCCGACCGTTCGCATTGGAGCCGATCAATCGGCTTTTAAATTCATCAGACATCCAGCCAGTATCGGTTGGCCCTGGATCGACCGCGTTTACACTGATGCCTTTGCACGCCACTTCCTTGGCTAAGGAACGAGTAAAGGCGGAAATGGCCCCTTTTGTGGCTGCATACGCCAGTTCGCCGGCCAACGGCTCACATTCCTGACCCGAAGTCAGATTGATAATCCGGCCTCCGCGCCCATAAGGAAATCGCCGTGCGAATTCCACAGACAGGAGCGCCGCGCCACGAACGTTTACCGCGTAGTGCGCATCGAGACCTGAAGCGTCGAGCCTCTCGAATCCATCTTTCGCGCTATGGGCAGCGTTGTTTACAAGGATAGACGGCGCTCCGAGAAGACGCTCAGCTGTTTCCAAGATACGTACAGCGCAATCTGGTTGCGCCAAGTCGACCTCCATGAACGCAACAGGCACCCCCATGCCGCGGAGTTCTGCAGCGAGATGCTCCGAATCCTTGGTAGTCGACACTTTGGGAAACGCGAGCGCGTCGTATTTGGAGTAGCCGGTAAAGAAGATGGCACAACCTTGTGCAGCGAGGGCTCGGCAAATCGCTGCGCCTATTCCCCTTAAGCGGCTAGCTCCCGTGACAATTGCTACTTTGCCGCGTAGATCCGTGAACTGCATACGACGACGTATCCACTGAGAATTCTTGAAAAGCAAAACCACCCGGGGATCGATGCATACATGCGGAAAAAACTTGGCTCATCTACAACCGGTTTTGCTTTTCAAGAATTCTAATGGTTTCCTCTTTCAAGGGCCTCTGACTTCTTGCGCATCCTCCTGATGCCTGTCTCGGAGCCAGCGATAATCGCCTGATAATCCTTTTTCGAGGTGAATTTCAGCGCCGTAGCGCCGCGTTCTACGACGACGCCTGATGGGGCATGATTCAAGCCTTTAAAGCCTTCGAACTCCAACGAATTGAATCCTCTCTCTCTCTTGTACTCGATGGTCACGCACTTACCGGCATGGAGGCCGCAGGAGATCGCAATGCCTTCTTTTTCAAAATCGATCAGTTTCTCGAAGTAAGGGTCGTACTTACCGCCCGGACGAACGGAGGTCGGCTTTCCATAACGTTTGATGAGCTGGCTTTCGGTATCTCCCAATCGAGCAAAGCCCGAGCCGGCGAGTCCAACGAGCAGGATCAGGGTCCACCATCTCATGAGGCGATCGGAAACCTCCTCCTTCTGAGTGACTTAGACGATTTTGGCAAGTGGGAGCCGGACATGGGCGGAGTTCTATCAATAATTGCATGTTCTGTCCAAATAATCCTGTGGTGATTGGGCGAAGAAAATGGGTTGGGATAGCGAAGATTCATTGAAAAAGAGGTTTGCAATTCTAAGTTGACTGGCCGGTTAACGGTGTTATCATGGCGCAGATTTCTACAGCATTTCTCTGGGCATTCCGGAAAGCACCTCGCTAGGGGTTGCCGATCCAGGATGCTGAGAGAAAAACGAGCGGGAAGCTTCGCAAGGAGTTTCCCGGTCTATCTCTCAAAGGTAAACAATAACTTGAGAAAGGTAGATATATGGAAATCGGCAAACTTGTGTCGGATCTGGGTTTCACCCTGATCCTTATCGGAATCGCTTTGGCGCCTCGTGTGACCGCCGTTCTGTCGTCCCTTAGCGCGGGCGAATAACCAAACTGCTGCTGATCACCGCAGGAACGATCCTCTGGGTCAGCACCAGCCAATCCAACACCTAAACAAAGGATAAACTAAATATGGAAGCACTAGTATTCGCACTGATTGCTTTTCGCAATGGGTACAAACAGGAGGAAAGTTTTGTTCCTGAGCCGGACAACTTCCAGCCGTTCGATGCTCGAGCGCTGGCACAGGTCTATAACGCCACGAACAATTCTTCGAACCGTCCGTCTGACCGGTCTCCTACTCTTGCGGCTCAGGTCGCATCTTAAACTGTCGACCTATGAGCTCACTGAATAACCAAGATTCCCCCCAGACAACCTCTTTTTAAATCACTCAAAGCACCCATCGCCCCTTTCGTATTCGCCCTCGTGAACGGAGGGTTTTTTGTGTGCCTACGCGGCAAATCTCAATCGAACACGACGGTCTTATTTTTGTACACAAGTACGCGATGTTCCAAGTGCCAGCGAATTGCCTGGGCTGACACGGTTTGCTCCAGGTCCTGACCCTTGCGGATGAGTTCTTCGACTGTGTGTCTGTGACTGATCCGGGCGATGTCTTGAGCTATGATGGGCCCCTGGTCAAGGTCTGCAGTCGCGTAGTGAGCAGTCGCGCCGATGATCTTCACGCCGCGTGCGTACGCCTGGTGATAGGGGCGACCTCCGGCGAACGCCGGGAGGAAGCTATGGTGAATATTTATCACAGGAATTCCAGCCTCGCTTAGAAATCGAGCGCTCAGGATCTGCATGTAGCGCGCCAGAATAATCAGATCGACTTGGTATTTTCGAAGAATGTCCAACTCCAATCGTTCCGCGCTTTCTTTGCCGTCAGGCGGTACTTCAACTCGATAAAACGGGATCTGTATCGACTCGCAGAAGTCGCCAAGAGTCTCGTGATTGGAAATCACGCACACAATGTCTCCGCGCATTTCGCCGCGTCTAAATCTGAACGCAAGATCGTGCAGACAGTGAGGGATTTTTGAAACCAGAACACCAACGCGAGCTCGTTCGTTAGAGACAGCAGTCCGGCACGACATACCGAGTTCTTGCGTCGCCATAATCGAAAACGATTTTGCTACTTTGTGGATTGTCTCTTCGTCTCCCGGTTGAGTCCATTCGATGCGTTGGAAGAAAACATTCTCTTCAGCATCTCTGTGCTGGTCGGCGTGAAGTATATTTCCTCCCGCCTTATAGATCCATCCTGCAACCTTGGCGACCAGCCCGGGTCGATCAGGACCATGAATGAGCGCAACGATGGAAACCGTCTTCATTCAGGGAACAAGGCAAATAGATAAGCGTGGTGAATCTTTCCGCTTAAAATGACTCTGTTGCGCAACCGAATTTCACGTGAGGCGCCGATTTTCTCTGCGACTCTCTGGCCGACAAAATTGTTTTCGGAGACGATGGCCTCCAAGCGAATCAACTGAAGATTGTTGAGACCGAATGCGGCTACCGCCTGAGCTGCCTCTGAAGCCGCTCCCTCCCTTCTGCGAGAATTCCTGACCCAATAGTAAAGCCTGCCGATTCGGTTTTTGCGCTCGATACATTCGATTCCACAACCGCCGACTAATTCGCCTGTTTTTGCGTCGGTCACCGCGAAATCGTAGGCACGGCTCTCAAAACGGTACCGTTCTCTTGACTGCAGCCAGCGGCGGCTATCTTCCATCGTGTATTCTGCGCTGCACCAGGATGTCCAACGAAGCAGTTCATCTCGAGATTCCTCAACCGCCTCAAACAATGATTCGCTGAAGCTTACGTCGTAAGGTATCAGCCGGAATTTTTCGCCGGCTGCCAACACAAGGGAGCGGTATTCGTTATTCATCATCCGCCCGAGCCCTCCTGGCGCCTTGCCGGCGGCCCATTTTGATCGGAGCGAAAGGCCATGTTATTTCGGGGACATTGTTTCGGGAGCAAACGCCAGTACGCATCGCTCGCGCCTTGAAAAAACAGCCAACTGACCAGCGGCGACATCACCACTATATGCGAGACGGTGCACTAGGTCTTCGGCGGCGCAACAATCGCTACGCCGAGATTCGCGGCGATGACAATACATCCAAAGGCACCTCCAAGCCATGTCAAGAGCATTCTAAAAGTTTCTTCAGCAGTTCGTAGCGGAACAGAAACAGGCACTGAAACAACCTGGGCACCGATAATATCGTCCATTTTCCAATTGAATCCGTTTGCAGTGCCGTAAAGCTTTATCATTTCAGTGGGCGCCTTGTCAGGGGTGCTGTGGCATTCCAGGCAACTCACGTTATTGACCTTAATGGGTCGGGCCAACACCAGAGCGGTTCCTGTTGAGGCTTCACGTGATGTGATGAATTCGTTCTGAATTGCGCCCGCCCGGAACTGATTGACAACATCGCTCTCCCAATCTGTCGCGCGATCGCGCGGGTTAGTGGGGTTCAAGGTTGCCTCCTTGTAGAAGTAGTCCGGAAATTTTTCGCGCAAATAGCTAAAGATCTCCGTTGCCGCGAATGCCGGGACCGATTGGGGGTGAAATTCTGTATCGAGAAGTTCTTCAGGTCTGCCTTTGACCGATTCAAGGAATTGTTGTTGCGCATTCAGGGCATGCTGCTGACCTAGCAAATAGGTTTTCTTCGCATTTCCGCGAATATCCTTATTTAAAACCGTGTCGGGCGTTTTCGGAATCTCTTCGAGAGTCTTTCGAAATTCTGCGATAGCCGTCTGGAGTTTGAAATTTTTCTGCTGAAGAAGCGGCGCGACCTGTTTGGTCGTATAAGTGCGGCTCGACAACATTGTCTCCATGATAAGGCGTGCATTCTGGATTACCTGCTGGCGGGCAGCTTCGAATAATGTTTTGCGTGCCACGTAGGCGACCGCGCCAAAAGCGAGCAGGATAAACGGAATCAAAACAAGATTAAATTTGAGTAGTCTCATTTGTCGCCTCCATTGGACGCTATCACACAGCGAAAGCCGATATCATCCGAGCGAAAAAGCGATCCATATCCGCGACGGTACGAAGAAAGCATCTCTTCCTGTCGGGAGGTAGCCCAAGACCCGCCTCGGAGGGTTCGCCAGCTCAGTCCGGTTTCAAATTTATCCATGCACCATTCCCAAACGTTTCCGCCCAGGGAGCAGAGACCGCGTGTGTTAGGATTGAAAGCGGTGACTGGCGCCGTTCGAGGAAATGCATCATGATAATCTGGGATTACCGCCCAGGTATCGGGTGCTCCAGCGCGAGATTCGCTTCCAGCATAGTTTAGTGTGTCGACTGGCGGCGGGAATGCCGAGCCCCATGGATAAACCCCTTTGATTTTTGCGCTCCGATCCGCCGGCGTTGCGCCCACCTCATGTTGCAGCCCGATTGCCTCGCTCCATTCCCGATCCGTCGGCAACCGATAGCTCTGAAAATTCCTCAGTGTTCCTTCACTCCGTTCCTTTTTTGTGAGCCAAGCGCAGAACTGGTTTGCATCTTCCCAACTTACACCGACGACGGGATGATCGGGCGTCTGAGAAAAACCAGGGTCCTTCCAGCTCATCTGATTGAGCTTGAACCCATTTTGCGTGATAGCGGAGGACATTCCTCCGATGGCGTCGTAGCCGGTTGCCGCAACGAACGCGTCAAAGTCACGAACGCGGGTCTGCCAAACGGAAATGTAGATGTCGCCGAGCGGAACAAACCGCATCTCAAGACTATTCGTCCAGGCTTTGCCCGGTTGGGGTGGCGATGGATGAAAAGCCGAACTCAAGGCCTGTTTTGGCGTTGACAGATCCGGGTTCGCGCTTGAGACCGGGCTGGAGATTCCGGACAAGTAAAGCCAGAGAACGCCTCCTGCTGCCAATGTTCCGCCGACTACGACAGCTGCGATCAAGGCTCCTGTTTTTTGCATGGCACGCTGAGGAGGGGATTCAGGTGCAGGCGCAGATTCTCGAGAGGGGGGCACCGCCGGGGTTGGAGCAAAGCGAGTCTGTGAAGCCTGAGTCGGCTCTGACACTTTCAAAATGGCCGGAATCGTTGACGGCTTGGCCGCCGCAACTCCGTTGAGAGCATCATAAAACTCCGTTGCTGTGGAAAAACCTCGCCCAGGAGTAAGGCATCTCCGGAGGATTTCGTTTCCTCTTTCCGATACATTTGCGAGAGGTGCGAACCCGCCCGGCTTGCCACCCAGTAGTTCGTAAACCAGAATTCCGAGTTGCACCACATCCTGTTGCGGCTTTAGATCGGAGATCATCGTACGTTCCTGGAAGCCCTCTGCGGCGGCTTCGAGTTCCTTGATTTCGGCGAGGAGACTCAGTTTCACCACGAATGTAGGCCACTCATCCAACGGGCACCGAAGCAAGACGTTGGAAGCAGCAGGATCCACAAGGCTGTCCGGAAAATGAACGAGAATATCGCGCAAGCTAATCTCAAGCTCCGTTCTCCATTGGCGCGCTGCATCAACTGCGGACGCTATCTGTTTCAAGAGAAACAGCGATTCTCGCAAAGTCAGCGCACCGCGCGCACGGAGGAGATCGACAAGAGCGAAGCCTTCAAGCCATTCAAAGGCGACAAAGCTGAAACCTTTTTCCCGCTCGGCCGCAAAAACATGAATGAAGTTTGGGTGCAGCACAGAAGGCAGGAGTGCCGCTCGCTGATCAATTTCATTGAGCAAATCAGGCGCCGCCATGAAAACGCGAACCGTGATGCGTGCGCTTGTTACAAGATCTTCCGCGTGAAAGGTATGACCGGGATTTGCCGGATTAACATCCTCGATCAAGCGATATCGATTCTTCAAGAGCGAGCCGGATTCAGGACGGGACACCGGGGGCCGATCTGCGCTTGTCAGCTCGATTGTTTCGAAACTTTCTGCCGGGGGTGCCGACGGCCTCTCCGCGAGTCTTTCCGCTGCGAGGTTTTCAATACAGTGTTTCAATTCAGTCCGGAGCTCCGACGGGGTCTGAATACGGCGCGACCTCTCCTTCTCGAGCATCCGCCGCAAAACACCAACCACCTGTGCGGGCAGAATCGCCAGCGACTCGAACGGTGGTGATTTTTCCAGGTGTTGCGCAATCACGCTGGCCATCGAGCCCACAAACGTGGGTTTGCCGGTTAGCATGTACCAAAGCGTTACGCCGAGAGAATAGATGTCGGATCGGATATCTTCCTGCTGACGATCCAGTTGTTCGGGACTTGCAAAATAGGGCGTGCCAACGAAACCTCGCATCGTGAGTTCGCCGGCGGCACTCGAATCTCCAACGGCGGACTTCACGAGGCCGAAATCGATCACCTTTGCAAGAATTTCCCCGTCACTTTCCCGAGCCAGCATCACATTGGAGGGTTTGATGTCGCGGTGAACGAGTTGCTGTTCGTCCGCAGCGATAAGGGCGCAGGCGACTTGCTGGGTGATGTCGAGAGCAAAAAGGCAGTCGAGCGGTCCGTCTCTCTTGACTCGGTGCAGCAGCGTTTCCCCGTCAATGAACTCCATCGAATAGAAGTAGCTGTCGGCATGCTTACCCAGATGGAAAACCGAAGCAACATTGCGATGCCGTAACCGTGCAGCAGCTCTCGCTTCTCGAAGGAAACGATCGGCAGCAGTCTCACTATCCAAGAGAGCGGAGCTGATGACCTTTAAAGCCACATAACAATGGAGATTGGTATCGAAAGCCTTGTAGGTAACTCCCATGGCTCCGCGCCCAAGCTCCATCAGAGAGCCGTCTGCATTTGTCAGAACCTGATAATGCTCGAATTCCAGCGATTCCGGCATTTCCTCAAACCTGTTGTGATAAACGTTTCCGGCCACAATTTGCCTGTCACCGGAAAGATTGTCAGCCAGATTCCAATCGTTTCGGGTAATACGCCGCCCGCTCGAAATTGCAATGGCATCCTGCACGCGTCGTTTAAAAGATCCAAAATCCATCCTATTTCCGAAACGGTACACTAGTGTATATGCGAGACGGCACACTAGCCTAGGCAGACTCAAACCGACCTCAATCACCCGATCGGGTGGCAATTCGGCCAACGCAAGGGCGCCTACAGGTCCCGCGGAGCCACCGTCCCCAAACCAGGGTTGTGTCACTTGCCACTCTGGGACTAGAATCCTTGAAAAGCAAAATCGATTGCAAATGAGCCAAGTTTTTTCAGTGTCTGTGCATCAACCATCAGACGGCCTTGCTTTTCAAGGATTCTACCGAGGCCGCTTCACCCAACCGACGCCGCTCCGAACCCGACCATGCCATCCCGAGATCTCGCCGGTCTGAAGCGCGGCCTCGCTACAGTTCTATAAGGCACTTTCCAATGGGCGCAATTTATCTCCGATATCCTGACGGCCAGAGAACGAAGAGATCCGAAGAAGAGACCCGGCGTCTCTGGAGCGGCGGGCTGATGCCTAGCGGCACAATCTACTGGCAAGAGGGGATGTCCGAATGGAGACCGGTAACGGAATGGCTCGGAGATCGGCCGCCGACTGCACCTTTGATGGTTCAACCTGTGCTCGAGGCCGAGAGTTATCAATTCGTTGTTGACCCCACGGCTTTAACGAAATTTCTGCGAGCCCTGCTTTGCGCTAATGTGGTAGTTGCCTGTTTGGCGCTAATCGTCGACCTCGGAGAACTTGTTCGTGTGCAACTCGGTCAGTTGACTCCGGACCAGTTGGCAAGCAACGATCCAATGCAGGGTGTTGTTGGGCTGCTGCAGGCGGGACTTGGTCTTGTGAGCGGTATTGTCTTCCTCAGATGGGTTTACCGGGCTTACAAGAATATTCAAGGCTTTGGCGCGGAAGGCTTGCGCTTCTCGCCGGGCTGGGCTGTTGGATACTACTTTATTCCCTTCCTCAGTTTGATTCGTCCTGCCCAGGTCATGAGCGAGATCTGGCGTGTGAGTCAGGATCCCCAAAACTGGATGCGGCGTCGCGGATCCTGGCTAGTTGGGACCTGGTGGGCTTTGTTCCTACTATATTCGGTTGCCACACAGGTTTCTCTGGAGCTTGCCCTTGATGGTTCAACGAACGATCAATGGTGGCTTGCGGCGATTTTTGCGATTCTAGGTGACTTATTTTCGGTTCCTCTTTCGATTGTAGCGCTGCGTCTGATTACAGAGATATACAAGCACCAAAAGAATTTGGTAGAACGCGCGCACTAAGGGAAAACCCGACGGTCAGCTTTGCACGCTGTTCCCGAGGCGGTAGATTGAGAAACCGAAAATAATGATGAGTGACCAAAGTGCCCCCCGTTTCGGCTATCAACGGCGGCTGGTTTCCGTTGCGCTGACTCTCGGAATCGTCATTTCCACGTTCTATATTCTGAGTATAGGAGAGAACTTTTTCGTTCCGTTGGTAATGGCGGTTATAGCCGTTTACCTCGTTGACGTCGTGAGTCGCGTAATTCGGAGATTCCGCATCGCGGGAAGGATGCTCCCCAACGTCTTTTCAGTGATTTTGGCTTTTGGAATTATCTTTGGCCTCGGATTTGCCTTGGTGGAAATCGTTGCACAAAATGCCTTGCACGTAGCCGCAGCCGCCCCTAAATACCAGACGCGGCTGCAGCAACTGGAAACAGCGGCATTTGCCAGGGTTGGAATTGAGGAACCGCCCGAATTGCGTCAGCTTCTGACCGCAATTGATCTTCGGCTAGTTTTCTCAAGCGTTGCTAAAGCGGTCGCCGGGGTTTTGGAGGACGTTACCCTCGTTGTAATTTATGGCCTTTTTATCATGCTTGAACGGCGTTTTGTTCCGGTCAAAGTGCAGGCGCTATTTCCGGACATCGAACGTCGAAAAAATGCGATTCGAATCATTCGTCGAATTGATCACGACATTCATACCTATCTGGGTGTAAAGACAGCAGTCAGTTTTGCGAGCGCGGCGTTATCGTATGTTCTGATGCGGATAGTCGGGCTCGATTTTGCGGAGTTCTGGGCCCTCTTGCTATTCGTTTTGCATTTTATCCCAACGATTGGAATTGTTGTTGCAACGATCCTTCCGACCTTATTAGCAGCCGTGCAATTTGATAATCTCGGGCCATGCCTCGTGATCGGCATCGGGATCACGGCGATCGCGCAGCTCATGGGAAATATTGTTGAGCCCAATGTCATGGGAGAGACTCTAAATTTGAGTCCTCTAACGGTCATCATTGCGCTGATTGTTTGGGGATCGCTTTGGGGCATCGTCGGCGCATTTCTCTGCGTTCCGCTGACTGTTATTTTGGTAATCGTTCTATCCAACTTCCGTTCGACGCGATGGGTCTCAATCCTGCTGTCAAAGACAGGCGAGTTCCACCCTCTCGAATAAAAAAAAGGGATCGATCTACGGCTCCTCGCTCTCCCAGGCTGCCGGTCATGCGTGACCGGGCTAGTGCACCGCCTCCTAAATCCCTTGGGCTTCGTTGCGTTCAAAATGGGTCGTCTGCGAGGTGCGAGGAAGGAGCATCCCGCTCCACTTTCTATATTCCTCCTACTCTCGGTCTCTTGGGCAGCGTGAAAGTGGGGCGGGACGTGCTGACGAGCAACAAAGCAGCCGCCCCTTTTCAACGCAACCCCAACCGGCCTGCGGCGAAACCCAAGGGATTTAGGAGACGGTGCACCAGGCTTCGGTTGATAGCGGCTCCTGTGAGGTTGATAGTTGCGCCTGTGAAGATGCTTGCGTGTATTTTTCTGGTTTGCTTTGCGCCCTGTACAAGCGTGTTCGCAGGTGGGGGATTTCGCCTGAAAAGCACAACGTGGCAGGAGGGTGAGAGTGTCCCTTTGGAAAGCGTTTACAATCGATCGGGATGTCACGGATCCAACGTGTCGCCGGAATTGGATTGGTCAGGCGCTCCTTCGGGCTCAAGGAGCTTTGCAATCACCATCCTTGATTTGGATGCCGCAAAGCCGGGTGGCTGGTCGCATTGGGTAATGTTTAACATTCCGGGAAATGTGTCGAAACTCGAGGCCGGCGCCGGGACGGATGGATCCGGGCGGGCGCCGATCGGGGCGTTGGGATGCGTAAACGACTATGGGACTCGCGGATATGGCGGACCTTGTCCCCCGCCTGGTGCCGCGCATCGTTACGTCGTAAGTCTCTACGCTCTCAAAGTCGAAAAATTGCCCGCCAATCTGGATGCCGCTCCCGCAAAAGCCGTCAAGCAGATTGAGGCGAATGCTCTTGCGGTTGCAAGGATGACGGTGAAATACCACCAGTGACGGCGGCGTTCAACTCGCGCCGCTGGCGAAGAATTTTTCGATTTCTTCCCATTCAACCGCTGTCTGACGTCCTTCATCAAATTGTTGTTGCATCCATTGGTGTGCTCGCTGGATCATTGAATTGTTTTTGTCGAAGTCTTTTTGAAGGCGTTGGCGCGTAATAAAAATAAGACCGGCGAGCCCGGAATCCTTGGTAAGCGACACTTCGAGCGGCCTGCCAATCAATTTGGGAACGTCGAACGGGGCGTACATCCACCAGAATTTGTTCAAGCCGTCGGCGTGAATCCCGGCACGAGTGCGATGAGCGTCGCGCCCGTAGATCGGATATTTATCGGCAAGGGGTTGGCCCATCTCGGAGTACATTTTTGCGAGCTCATTTAGCGCCTTGAAGTTTGGTTTGCAGGACCCGTAGTAACCCATTCCGATCAAGTGAAACAGAATGAGTTCCAAGGGCGCATTCCCTGTCCGTTCTCCCTTCCCAAGGCAGGTTCCGTTGATGACTGCGCATCCATGTCGGATGGCAGAAAGACAGTTCGCTACGATCAAGCCGGTGTCGTTGTGCGGATGAAACTCAAGATCAATCGATTCCAGTCCCGTGGCTCGAAGGGCTTTGATCAGTTTCGGTATTCCTCGCGGAAGTGGCACATCTTCATCCGGCAGCGCCAATCCCAAGGTGTCGCAGACTCGAAATTTCGGGCGGAGGGACGCCGGATAGTTCGATGCCCGTTCGAGCACCAATTGCACGAACCGACGGACGAAGTCTATGTCAGCTCGCGATATGTCTTCCAAATGGAGACGCGGCCGAATGCCGGCGTCGAGTGCCATCCTAACCGCATCCAGGTAGATCTCGACGGCCTGCAGACGGCCACCGGGATGAAATTTGTGAAACACATGATAGTCCGAGATTGAAGCGAGAAGACCTGATTCGCGCACTCCGAGCGACTGGATCAATTTCACATCTTTTGCCGCGGCCCGAATCCAGGTCGTCGGTTCGATTGGGGCTCCCTGGGCGTAGCGTTCCTGCACGGCGCGAAACGCATCGAGATCCTGCTTTCGATACACAAAGAATTCGGCCTGTCGGATTGCGCCTGAAGATCCGGTAAACCGGCAAAGGAGATCGTAGATTCGAAGACTTTGTTGGGTGTTTAAGGGCAAGCCTCCTTGCTGGCCGTCACGATGTGTCGTTTCGGTGCTCCAGACCTCAGCTGGAAATGAGTCAGGGCGGGACAGCCAACCGTATTGTGGAAAACTTTCTTTTGGAAACTGGTGCGCGAAGTAGTTTGGGGATTCAGGGGGCGCATTCATTACGTGGACTAAACAACGGCATTTGCAGAATTCAATATTGATTCATAAATCAATATATCTTTCTATCATTCCATGGATGTCTATCTCTCGGCCGAGGAGGCGGCAGCGATTCTTGATATATCTAAACCGACCCTTTACGCGTACGTCAGCCGAGGCTTGATCCGCTCACTGCAAGGAAAAGACTCCCGTTCGCGTCTCTACAATCGTCTCGATATTGATCAATTAAAGGCAAGAAAGCGAATTCGGAGCAGACCGCAGAGCGAGGTGCAGTCAACGTTGCTTTGGGGAGCTCCCATCCTGGATTCAGCCCTAACGCTGATCGCAAACGAAAATCTCTACTACAGAGGTGCAAACGCCCTCGACCTCGCTCGTACGCACTCTTTCTGGGAGGTAGCGTGCTGGTTTTGGACCGGCAGTTGGGATTCTTGCTTTGTCGCTTCCGGCCCTGTTCATCACTGGCACAAAAGCGGATCAGATCCTTTCCAGACCCTCAAATCCTGGCTCAGCGACCTTTCGTCCACAGATCCCGCGGGATATCACCTCCAATTTCCCGCACTCGGTTCAACTGGAGCTGCTATCGTGCGGCAGTTCCTGGCGATTTTGACGAGGAAGCAAAATCCCGAGCTCCGCCGGGCAGCCGGCGAGCTTCAGGAATGCTGGTGCAGGAGTCGCCCTGGCGCGCAACGAATTCTGAACGCCGTTCTGATTTTGACCCTGGATCACGAATTGAATGTTTCTTCATTTACAGCGCGTGTGGTGACTTCCGCTGGCTCGAATATTTACGAGATCGTCAGCGCTGCGATGTGCGCTTTTTCCGGTTCCCGTCATGGACGAGCTTCAACCAGGGCTGAACTTCTGCTCCGGCAGTTGCTTGGGGGAAGCGTTCGCCAGCTGATCTATAGCCTTCTTCGCTCTGGCGAAGAGATATCGGGTTTCGGGCATCCGGCCTATCCCGGAGGAGACCCCCGGGCAAAGCTAATCTTCCAGTTGCTGAAAGAAGAGTATCCAGACGGGTATTCGAAGATCTGCCGCGTCATCGCGCAGTCGGAACGCACACTTCAACGTTTTGCCAATCTCGACATGGCGCTTGCGGCCGCAGGGAGCGTCCTGGGACTTCCGTCCCAGGCCGGATTTCATTTATTCGCCCTTGGCAGACTCGCGGGCTGGATCGGACACGCAGCCGAACAGAATTCAAGCCAAACGGTTATCCGGCCCAGAGCGAGATATATCGGCGTTATGCCAAAAACCTAGTGTGCCGTGTCGCATATAGCGGCGACACCACCATTATACGCGAGACGGCACACTAGCCTTTCTTCGTTCGGATAACGATTTCGACGCGGCGGTTGAGCTGTTGCTCCTCAACGGAACGATCGCCAGGGACGAGCAAACGGGACTTACCGTATCCCTGCGTTTGAATGCGATCCGGATCGATGCTCATATTTTCTACGAGCCAGGATTTTACGGTCTCAGCCCTCCTCTGGCTCAGGTCAAGGTTGTACGGATCGCTGCCAAAAGAGTCGGTATGCCCCTCCACCTTGAAAACGGACTGAGGGTTCCGTTGAACTAGCCGGCCCAATTTTTGGAGGCTGGCGGTAGCTCCTGGCCGGAGATTCGCCGAATCGTAGTCAAATAACAGATCTGTTGGCATGATAATCGGTGCGGTTCCGCTCCCGAGTTTACCCGAACCGGACAGCAGTTCATCCAGGTTGCTGAAACCCGCTGGGATGCCTGCAGCGGCAGTGATATCATCTTCGCTGTCGGGTTTGCCAGGGGGTTTCCTGCCGGCCGCGAGCTTAGGCCGATTGGGAACATCGGGTTTATCTGAAAGCAACTGTTGGCGCACCTCGCTTAGCTCCTTCTCAACAGCGGCGGCGCTTTCAGCTTTTGCTTTCGCGGCGGCCGCTTGGGCAGCCTGCGAATCGACGCTAGGCTTCTCTTTGAGCTGTGCGACCTCAGGCGAATTCGCCTCCGGAGTCGCCCGCAGGTCGCGCATATCCTTTTCAAACGATCCGTCGAACCGGGTGATATTCTTCAGGGTGTTGGAGTCACCCTGTGCCCTGCCCGGGGTGCTGGCGGGCTTGGAATCGGATTGCAACAGCTTCTGATCGACTTGCAACCGGTTCACATTGAAAACTCTAGGAACCAACCGGGGAGTGTCATTCGCCGCAAACCGCTCGAGGCTTTTGTGACTGAAATAGTAATAAAGTCCTGTGTGAAACAGGAATGACAGGGCGATCGCCGGAAGTATCCAACGTCTTAGCGATGCGGTGCTATCCGCGATCGCGTTCTCTGAATATTGGGCCATAACAAACGGCGGACTATACAACGAACCCAAATAGAATCCAACGCGAAGCATTCTAGAGGGAGGCCGTTTGCCCCAATCGGCGATTTTGATTGACGTCGGCTCGGGTTCGTTGACGTTCGGTACCTGCCTATGACCCAAGATAAGTCGGCTTCGGAACGAATGGAGAAAATTGTCAGCCTGTGCAAGCGGCGCGGCTTTATTATGCAGTCCAGTGAGATTTATGGAGGGCTGAACGGATGCTGGGACTACGGGCCCTTGGGTACGGAATTGAAGCGCAACCTCAAGGATTTCTGGTGGCGTCGCATGGTCAGAGAACAGGACGATATTGTCGGCATGGACGGATCGATCCTGATGAATCGCCAGGTTTGGGTTGCGAGCGGGCATGAAGCGACATTCAGCGATCCGATGGTCGACTGCCGAAGTTGCAAATCCAGGTTGCGCGCCGATCAATTGCCGGAAAAGGATGGCAAGCTACACTGCCCGGTTTGCGGCAGTTTTGATCTGACGGAAGCTCGGGCCTTCAACCTGATGTTTAAAACATATGTAGGTGCGACTGAAGATGAGTCAGCGATCACCTATCTTCGCCCGGAGACTGCCCAAGCGATATTTGTTCAATTCAAAAACGTTCTCGAGGTCTCGCGGAAAAAAGTGCCTTTCGGTATTGCACAGATAGGAAAAGCGTTCAGAAATGAGATCAATCCGCGCAATTTCACATTTCGCTCGCGGGAATTTGAGCAGATGGAGTTAGAATATTTTTGTCGACCGGAAGATGGAGTCGAACTTCTTGAATACTGGTTAAAGGAACGTCTGAAATTTTATCAAGACATAGGAATTTCTTCCGATCTCCTGCATGTTCATAAAATTCCTCCCGAAGAACGCGCTCATTATTCCCAAGGCACGTATGACATTGAATTTCACTTCCCGTTTGGTGTGCAGGAGTTAGAAGGAGTTGCTTACCGAACAGACTATGATCTTTCGCAACATCAAAAAGCGAGCGGCAAATCGCTTGAGTATTTTGACGAGGAGACCGGCCAACGTTTCGTACCGCACGTAGTCGAACCCAGTGCCGGCGTGGATCGCACCGTGCTCGCATTGATTTGTGCGGCGTTTTGTGAGGAAACGATAGCCGATCAGGAAGGCAAAGCCGAAACCAGAACCGTCCTTAAATTCCATCCGCGCATGGCCCCAATCAAATGCGGCATTTTCCCTTTGCTGAAGAATAATGAAAGATTGGTCAGGCGGGCTCGCGAGATCGTCGAGTCATTGCGTCCGCATATGATGGTTTTTTATGACGAGTCGGGCGCGATTGGTCGACGCTATCGCCGTCAAGACGAGGTAGGAACTCCCTTTGGTGTTACGGTGGACTTCGACACCATCGGCGAGAATGGGCCCTCCAATCAGGGGACCATCACGATTAGAGAAAGAGACTCGATGAAGCAGGTACGGGTACCGATCGGCGAACTTAGATCGTTTCTCGTTGATAGGATCTACTAGTGCACCGCCCCACATATAGTGGTGATGTCGCCGCAGGTCAAGGCGCGAGCGAAGCGCCCATATCTGACTAGATTTCGGAGATGGCGAAGCCTTTACCCAGAGCTTCACGCAGAGAAGAATACGCTTCACGCCGCAGAGGACCTCTCAAAACCCCCGCCGGAGTTTGGCTGATTATTGGCATGGCGTTGCTATTCGCAGCGGCTGGCCTGGCAACGGGAATCTTTATTGCTTTGAAATCGATTGCCGGAAGGAATGGCGGGACCAATACGACCACAACCTCCAGCCTCGATCGCAGGGCGGAAGCGCCTTCGGGAACAACCATTGGCATTGAAAATGCAACTTCCGCGAATGGGGATGAGAACAACGCGCCGCCTATTGTGGCCGATCTTGTCGAGCAGGACGCAATGCGGCAGGAAGTGCTAAATCGGATCGATCTAATGAAACCTCTTTCCCAAGGCGACAAAGACAAACTTTATGCTCAAGTCGAGCGAGCCAAGGGGTTCCGGAAGATTGCAGTCATTCCTTTCTCAAAAAGCGGGACCACCCCGAGTCCTGCACAAATCGAGGCTCTTGTTAAGCATTTCAAGGAGCCGGAAATGCAGAAGCTCATCGCCGATCCGACTGTCTTACTTGTTATGGTTGGATTCGCCGATAAACAGAGAGAGGAATCGAAAAACCTGGAAGTTTCAAGGGCGCGCGCTGAGAGCGTCCTTAAAGCGTTGAAACAAAAGATGGACGTTGTGAACGTTATGCACTCGGTGGGGATGGGGGGACAGAATCTTTTTGATCAAACGAATCCGGAAAAAAACAGATTGGTCGAAGTTTGGGCGGTTCAGCCGTGAAAGTATCGACAAATTCATCCGTTTATCCTTTATATGGCAGACAATTCCAATCCGAAACCGGAGGAAACCGGAAAGCCGACCAGGAGCTCCAGCCGCATCTGGGTGCTTTTGGGACTAACTGCTTTGTTCTTTCTGGTCGCAATGTTTGTTATCGTTTTCGTTGTGCCCAGATCGTTTCAGGACCGGGACGTTTCGATGGTGCGCCCGGTCTCCTCCGCCTCGCCTGAGACGTTGCAGGCGGCACCGCAAACGAGTCCTTTGCAGCCGCTTGGATCGCCCGGCCCTGAAAATTTGCCTGTAGCTGAGAGTGCTTCATCAGGCACCCCTTTGGAGTCTCCAACCCCCGCGCCGGAGTCATCGCCCGCTTCTTCGGAATCCACTCCCGAGGAGTCTTCGCCGACTCAGGATTCTTCTCCGGCGTCCGCCGGATCGGCGAGCAGCGGAACAGATGTTCCGATTCCCAGCGCGACAAGTCAGGCTACGCCGCCTGCCGTAGTTGCAAACATCCAAGAGGAGGACGCCACGCGAAAGGAGGTTCTCAAAAGGATCGATATGGTCCGGGAACTCACTCCTAAGGAGAAAGACTTCCTCTATTCGCAGGTCGAACGAGCCCGCGGCTTCACAAAGCTTGCGATAATCCCCTATGGTTTTGGCCAGCTTTGGCCTGACTCATTTCAGGCGAACTATCTTTTGGAAAATCTCTCAAAACCGGAGATCGCAAAAATTTTTGAGGATCCCACTGTGGTTTTGGTTTTAGCGGGCTACTCGGATCTCAAAGGATCGGACGAGCGTAATCTGGAAGTCTCACGGAGCCGGGCGGAGAACCTAGTCCGGTTGCTCCATCGAAAGACCAAAATCGCAAACTTGATGCGTGCGGTCGGAATGGGCGGCTCCGACCTGTTCGACAAGATGCACCTTGAAAAGAACCGCGTCGTGGAAATTTGGATCGTGCGCCCGTAACCGATTATCTCCGGGAACCAATGTTGAAAGCCACTAATTTTTAAAGAGTTAGACCTGCAGCTCGGTCGGGCTGGTAGGGTCGCATCTCCGAGGCGACCGGTTTTTGCGGTGAGGTCATGAGTTTCGGGACGGCCAATGCTGACGGTCTCTCGGAGATCGGACCCTACCGCCGCCCATCGCGGCGCTATCTCGCGTTATCAAAGATGATGGGCGTCAGTAGTGGCATAACGGATTCGAGTTCGACGACGAGGAGGAGTACGATTGACGCCACTGTGCTGTGAACGGCGAACGCTGAACGGGGCACCGGGAAGATGGCCCACTAACGCGTCAACCTATCAGGGGCATGCTTCGAGCTTGACAACGAGCGGGCCATCAGATTAACGCGCGAAATATTCGCTCGAATGCGCTCGATGTACAGGTTGTTGCCGCGCCAGTCATCGAGAACGCGGTAAACGTTTCGCCATTCCTTTTCCAGCATGCGCATCACATATCCGTTGAAAAATCTTTCGGTTCCTTGAAGCAGATCGAGAAGGTTTTTATATACGGCAAAACTGGTCTTCTCAAACCGCGAAAATCGCGTCCCTTCGCGGAATTCGAGATACAATCCAGCCAATCGTTCGGGGTAGTCCTCAGCAGCCATTTGGCCCAGCATGTCTCCAGTACCTACCATTGCGCCTATCAGCCATTCGCGGGGTTCACGAAACGGAAGCTCATCCATGTTCACCGAAATTGCGGTGGCACAGATTGCATTTTGAACTTGGCGAAGTTCGTCTCGGTTAAATCCAAATGCTGGCAGCAAGTCCCAGGCGAAAAAACAGCTTCGCCCAACATGAATTGCGGAATACTTGGCGCCGGACCCACGCGGATCATCCCGTTGCTTCAGATAGCCGGTGTCATGTAAGATGACACTCGCGGCGGCGATTTCCCAATCGCGTTCGCTCAGCACCGCGATAACAGGATTTTTTCGATGCGCAGCAAGTAAGTCAACGACCGCCGCGGTCGCCTGCATCGTGTGATCGAAATCATGAAACGCAGTGTCGCAGGGAAGAAATCTCGGGTTGCCTCCGTGAAAAAGTTCGAAGGCAAAGGTTATAAGCCCGCGCGTGAGGTGCGAAGCCGATTCGCCGAAGACGTCTCTTAGGGTACGGTCGGCGAGTTCCACAGTGGTGTGAAAACTCTGGGGATGGAACATTCTTTCGGTGTTATTCACGATGCACCGGCGCCAAGAGCAGAGGAACACAAATTCGGATGATCCTCAAGACACAAAGATTCTGAAGATTATGAGCACTAGATATTGCTTTCTCACGGCCGCGATTTACTGAAAATCCCGAAAAAATCAGTTGATGAAAAGTCAACCGGCGAATATCGTCTCTGCACCAGCTCGATTGGCTCCCAGAACGTGTTCCCCCTCTGATCGAGCTGGTTTTGCTTTTTATATTTCGGTTCCCGAATATATCCTGGTTGCCCCTGATTTTTTTTAGGCATTTTTGATTGGAGTTTACACCCGGCGGAGCTTTCCATTTGCCGTTCTAGGAAGGACATCGACTAGGAAAAAGGACTTCGGAACTTTCCGCTCATCAATTCTTCCGAGCAGCAATTCGGGGAGTCGTTCCGTTGTCCCGGGAGATCCGACTATCTCAGCCGAAAGCAAATTCGATTTCGAATCAATGTATACCCGGCTCTCCTGGACTCCCGGCAGGCTATCTAGGATTGACTCCACCTCTTCGCAAAAAAACTGGATTCCATTGATCCGGATACGATTTTTTCCGCGTCCAGCCAGAAACAGGTATCCATCTCCGTCAAGTCTCGCGAAATCGCCGGTTGGGAATCCATGATTATTCAGAAGACGATGAATTGGACGCCAAGGCGCAAGATAGGCATCCAGCAAGCCAGGACCCGATACATGCAATTCGCCTACTTGGTTTCTCTCAACAGGTTCGCCGGTCTCGCCGACAAGGGAGACCGTATAAGAGCGCATCGGAAATCCGACCGAGCCGATTTTATCGGGTCGCATGTTTAGCGTAAGGAGGCCGACCTCAATGATTCCCAGAGCGGGATTGATGTGTCTCCTGAATTTGAGCCAAAATCTCTCAGCGATCTCTGCGGAGAGAGGCGTTGTTGTGGAAATCGCGAGGCGCACCGATTCGAGCCGGGAAATCCCGGAACGAACCAGCGAGCTGTAAAAATCGGGTGAGCCGTAAAGAACTGTGGGTCGATATTTTTCGGCAAGCAGTTCCGATTTTTTGGCGCTATTCGCAGTCACAACTCTCGCACCGCGTGAAAGATAGAGCAAAATCGAAACGACAAAGTGGTCGGCCATGGTGAGACCAAACCAGACCGTGTCATTTGGCTCGATTCGCAATACTGCGTTGGCGGCTTCGAGGCGATCGATAATCGCCTTGTGCCCCAGCAAGACACACTTGCCCGCGCCGGTTGTCCCGGACGTAAAACGTATGTAGGCCGGATCAGATGCACGAAAGTCCTCATCGTTTCGGTGATCAACCGGGCTCCAGAACGGTAACCGCAACAGGCGTCCATTTTCCAGAAGCAACCAGTGTAGCCCGCCCGCGCTGACCACACGATCCTTCGCATTGGCTGGCAGCGACTTGGCAACCGGAGCGACACATAGGCCCGCCGAGAGTATTCCCAGAGCGAATTGCAGGAATTCTGATCCGTCCGCCACGACCAGACCGCATCTTTCACCCGGGCGGCAGCCCCGCCGGCGGAGCCAATTAGCGATACCTTCCGAGTTTCGGACGAGCTCCCGGTAGGTCAACGTGTCTCCGGATTCCACAGAACAGAAGGCTATGTTTGAGGGCTGCTTTTCAGCCGTTCGGCGTATGAGAGTCAGGATGTCCACCACAATCTTTCTAATTTATCAGCTCGCACTGGCATTGCGGTCAACCCTTGGCGATATATTAAACCTCAGCATGTCGGACAAGAGGAAGAGGATCGTCATCAAATTCGGGACCGGAATGCTTACCAGAAGGACCGGGACATCTCTGCATCATGGCCAATTCCGAAGGCTTAGCTCAGAAGTGGCTGAACTTGTTCGGGAAGGACATCAATGTCTGCTTGTGAGCAGCGGGGCTGTAGGTGCCGGGTTAATGCTGCTGAAGATACAGGTACGTCCAACCGATCTTCCATCGGTCCAGGCATGCGCGGCGGTTGGCCAATCTCGATTGATGCGCCTCTACGAATCATTGTTTCAACGACATGGATTTCACGTGGCCCAGCTGCTTTTGAGCCATCAGGATATCGATAGCCGGAGTCGGTACCAGAACGCGAGGAACACACTGGAACGGTTGCTTCGTTTCAGGAACGTCGTACCAATTATCAACGAAAATGATTCAGTGGCCGTCGAGGAGCTTCGCTTTGGAGACAATGATCGCCTCTCTGCAGAGGTTGCTATACTCGCCAAAGCAGATCTCCTCATCATTTTGACCAGCGTAAATGGCTTGCTGGACGAGAAAGAGCGGTTGATTGAAACGGTCAGGGATATCGATTCTATTTCCCATCTCGCAAATGGCGAGACGGGCGCTTATTCCACAGGAGGCATGATAACGAAACTGCAGGCAGTCAAGATGGCGGTTCAGTCCGGAATACCCGGCTTTATCGCGAGCGGATTGGAGCCAGGAGTGCTCAAAGCGATCGTAACGGGCCAACCAGCCGGAACCCATTTTCCTACCGAAGAATGACAACGAACCTGGCCCGCACGATAGAACAAATAGGAGAACGAGCGCGGTCGGCGAGTCGCGTTCTTGCTAGGGCAACCGGCTCCGAGAAGAACTTCGCGCTGGAAGCGATCGCGAGCCACATTGAGCAAAGCGCCGACCGGATCCTCAGTGAGAATGACGCAGACCTGCAGGCCGGCGCGGAGAAGGGCTTGAGTTTTGCTCTGCTCGAACGCGCGCGCCTGACTCCAAAAAGAATTGAGGCGATGGCAAGCAGCGTTCGGAGCGTGGTCGATTTGGAAGATCCGGTCGGAAAGGTCCTAAAGCAGTGGTCGCGACCCAACGGCTTGAAGATTTCAAAAGTCCGCGTGCCGATTGGGGTCATCGGAATGATTTATGAGTCGCGCCCAAATGTCACTAGCGACGCCGCGTCGCTCTGCCTGAAATCGGGCAATGCAGTGATTTTGAGGGGCGGCTCCGAATCGATCCGATCGAATATTGCTCTGGCCAACGCTGTGGGTGACGGATGCAAAGATGCCGGCTTGCCGGAATTCTCGGCGCAGCTTGTTCCGAGCACGGAGCGCGCTGCCGTCACTTTGATGGCGCAGCTTGAGCGCTACATTCAATTGATCATCCCCCGCGGAGGACGGTCCCTTATCGAGGCAGTCACCGGGGCGGCGAGGATGCCTGTGATCAAGCATTATGATGGCATCTGCGCGGTCTATGTGGATCGGGCTGCAAACATTGAAATGGCGCGGGATCTCGTTGTGAATGGGAAGTGCCAGCGCCCGAGTGTTTGCAACGCGATAGAGACGTTACTCGTTCATGAAGAAATCGCGCCGCGATTTCTTCCGGAATGCGCGAATGCTTTGTGGGAGCGAGGTGTCGAGTTGCGCGGCGATGACGCGGTTCGACAAATTCTCGGTTCCAGAATCAAGACAGCGACCGAAGAGGATTGGCGAACGGAATTTCTGGACCTCGTCCTGGCTGTAAGGGCGGTCAAAAACCTGGACGAAGCAATAGAGCATATCGAAGCGAACGGCTCGCATCACAGCGACGCGATTGTCACGGATGATCGACTGGCTGCCGAGCAGTTTCTGCGGAAGGTTGATTCGGCGGCTGTATTTTGGAATGCATCCACAAGATTCAATGACGGCGGCGAATTCGGATTTGGCGCCGAAATTGGAATAAGCACCGACCGCCTTCACGCCCGGGGTCCGATGGGTCTCGAAGAACTGACGAGTTACAAATATCTCGTTGAAGGGACAGGCCAAACGCGGACGTAGGCCTGAATTCGGGCCATGTAACTGGTCTGTACAACGAAGCCCGTTCCTCCGCGCTGACACGTAAGCCATCGGATTACTCTGCGTTGCGCCTGGGCGGGTTGGGAGTGAGGCGGCCAAGAAAATAAAGTAAATTTCAGCGGAATTTCATTGACGTTTTTGGCTTTGGGTGGGTAGAAGTGGGGCATTGTGGACTAAAGTGGTTCAAACGACCATGGATTACCTATGGAGTCGCCTCAGAATAACCAGCCCATTTTCACCGGAGAATTCCGGCACGCGATGGACGCAAAAAACCGCGTCACAATCCCATCGCGATGGCGCAGAGGCGATATCGACGAGTTCTTCGCAATCCCAAATCCGGAAGGCGGGTTTTTGATGGTGATGCCCCCCTCAGAATTCAGGCGTCTGGCCGAAAAAGTGGAAAAAGATGAGAGTCTGCAACCGTCGGACCGCCGCAGGTTCCTGCGCCAGTTTTCATCCCGCGCACAACATATCACGGGAGATAAACAAGGTCGGATCGTCTTGCCCGACGAACAGTGCAAACAGCTTAACCTCCAGAGCGACGTCGTTCTCGTCGGAGCATACTCGAGATTCGAGATTTGGAGCCCCGCGCACTGGAAAGAAACGGTGAACGAAGAGACGCCTACATACAGATACATGTTGGACAGAGTTGGCATATAGCGACAGGCGAAGATTGAGAATTTTGAAGAGTAACTAATCGGTTCAATCGGAAGCGAAAAATGATCGCATTAATCGACGAGGAACAGATGTCTGCAAAACAACAGCCCGCCGGAAGCAGTTTTCATGTGCCGGTTCTGTTGCAGCAGACGATCTCGTCGCTTCGGCCGAGTCCGGGCAAACTGTTTCTGGACGGAACGATTGGAGGCGGAGGACATGCGCTTGCTTTGCTTGAAGCGGGGGCATCGGTGATCGGGTGCGATCAAGATCCCGAGGCGCTGCAGGAGACTGCGCGCAGAGTCGCCTGCTTTTCTGACAGGATCAGGCTTGTGGAAGCGAATTTTGCCGATCTGGCGGAGGCGTTCCCAAGTTACGGCGTGGATGCGTTTGACGGGATTTTGCTGGATCTGGGGGTTTCATCTCATCAGCTCGATACGCCTTCCCGAGGTTTCAGTTTTTTGGGGGACGGACCGCTGGACATGCGGATGGGGCCGCATGTCCGGCGGACTGCAGCAGACATCGTCAATGAGGCGTCACAGGAAGAGCTTGCGAGAATATTTTTTGAATTTGGCGAGGAATCGGCGGCAAGGCGTCTGGCATCGCGGATCGTGAAGGCCCGGTCCCAGACGCCCCTCCGGACGACGCGCGATCTTGTGGAAGTGATTGAGAAAGTCATTCCCAAAAGAGGTCTGCGGCATCCGGCCACGAAGGCTTTTCAGGCGCTTCGGGTTGCGGTGAATAACGAGTTGGACTCGGTGGAGCGCGGTCTTCGCGGCTTAGCTCCTTATGTGAAAACGGGTGGCCGCATGTCGGTTATCACGTTTCACTCGCTGGAAGATCGGATTGTTAAGCGTTTTTTTCGAGAGGTTAGTCAGGAGTGGATAGACAGGCCTGAGTGGTCGGCACCGCGGAGAAATCCTGCGTATGCCTTTCGTTTGGTCACGGCTCGGCCGATCAAGCCGGGTGAGGAAGAAGTAGGTCACAACTCACGCGCCCGGAGCGCGAAGCTCCGGGTAATTGAAAGGATTAGCAAATGACTCGTAATCGCAGGAATATTACACATTCTATCAAGGTTGCTTCTATCTTTAAGGTAGTTGTTAGCACTTCAATCCTGGCAACTGCAGGATTGTCTTATGTTTATTTGAAGAATCAGCTCCACCAGTATGGAGAGATTCAACGCCGATTGGAGTACGAACTCACTGAGATCCGAACTGCTAATGAAGCTGTTCGTGCGCAAATCACCCAGCTCAGTTCGAGAGGCATCCTCGAAAAGAAGCTGGCTAAAAATTCGCTCGGGCTTTTGCCGATTGCGAGTGATCAAATCGTTCGCCTTAACCAGCGTCACGATGGGGTCGGGGATGAGTTGAGAGTCGTCTCCAATCGCGGCTTTAACCAATGAATTGGAATGCACAAGCGCGCGCCGTCACCGTCTGCTTTGGATTGGTCGGCGTATTCAGTGTCTACTCGGTTCGACTCATCGATCTCCAGATTATTGAACACGAGAAATTCACCGCGCTTGCTGCAGAAAAACACAGTCACAAACAAATAATCTATGCCAGGCGTGGTATCATCCGAGATGCTCATGACGAAGCTCTTGCCGAAAACGTCCCGGTTAAGACCGTCGTTGCAGACGCGTCGCATATTCGGGATCCGGTGGCTTTGGCAGCGGCAATCGCAAATCAGCTTGAAATGGATCCGCGCGACCTCGCGGATAAGCTGAACCAGACCGGAAAAGGCAGTAAGCATATTGTTCTCAAGTCCGAGGTTCCGGAGCAGAAGGCTGAGAAGATAAAGGAGTCGCTCCGTGTGGCGAATCTGCGTGGAATCTACTTTGACCAGGATTTTGTGCGGATTTATCCGAATGGCCGGATGCTCTCGCAAGTCATCGGCTTCGTCGATCACGAGCACAAAGGAACCATGGGGATCGAGCGCACGATGCAAGATTTCCTGCAGGGAGTGGACGGGTTTCGATATATTGAAACTGATCGAACAGGAAAGGAACTCGTCCCTTATCGTGGCCAGGAGAACGCGGCAAAAGACGGAAGCAACGTAAAGCTCACGGTCGATCTTGGGCTGCAGAATATCCTGGAGACTGAACTTGACGCGGCGTGCGCGCAATTCAAGCCTAAGAACGCCACGGCAATCATGATGCGCCCGCAGACGGGCGAAATCCTGGCGATGGCCAGTCGTCCGACATTTGATCCGAATAAGCCTGGCGATGCCGTTCCCGACCAGGAGAAAAATCGTTCGGTAGTAGACATGGTTGAACCGGGTTCGACCTTCAAGATTGTCACGACATCGGCTGTCCTGGAGGAGAAGCTGGTAACGCCGGATACCACCGTATATTGCGAAAACGGCCATTTTCAGTACGCGGGCCGCGTTTTGCGGGATGCGCATCCGATGGGCGTTTTGACGGTCCACCAAGTGCTGATGAAGTCGAGTAACATCGGCGTAGCCAAATTAGCTCTGCAATTGGGCGAAGCGAGATTGTACGAATACATACGCAGGTATGGCTTCGGTCAAAAGACCGGGGTCGCCTTAAGCGGCGAAATAAGTGGTTTGGTTAATCCGCCTCATCGATGGAGTAAACTGGACATCACGCGAATTCCAATGGGCCAATCGGTGGCTGTAACTCCATTGCAAATGGTTAGTGCGATGTCCAGTATCGCGAATGGCGGCAAACTGATGAAGCCAATGATTGTTTCAGAAATCACGGATGAAACGGGCCGCAAAGTGGCGACGTTCACCCCTGAAATGGTGCGCCAGGTCGTCTCCGCGGGCACAGCACGCAAGATTACATCAGCGCTGAAGGATGTTGTGAGCAAAAAGGGTACGGCGCTCAAGGCGGCCGTGCCTGGATTTCGTGTCGCGGGAAAAACAGGCACCGCGCAAAAGGTGGATCCGCGCGGAGGATACCTATCGGGCCGGTACGTGACCTCGTTTGTGGGCTTCATGCCGGCGGATGATCCCCGATTCACCTTGCTGGTGTTGCTGGACGACCCGTCCGCGAAGCAGGGTGAAGCGTTCGGGGGTACGGTGGCGGGGCCCGTATTCTCGAGGATGGCGGAAAGAATGGCACGTTATCTCGATCTTCAGCCTACCGAAGAAATTCCGCCTCAGCGCGTTGCTCTTGGCCAAAAAAGAGTGGCGCTGTCCCGGTACAGCCGTGATTAGTCGAGTTATCATGCAACTGGCAGATCTCATTCGAGGGATAGGGGCTATCGCGATCGATGGCCCGGTGAACCGCGACATAGGAGGCATTTCCTATGATTCGCGACGAGCCGGCCCTGGAGATCTCTTTGTCGCAATACGAGGAGAACAATTCGATGGTCATTCATTTATCGAACAGGCGGTCGAGAAGGGAGCCGTGGCAGTCGTTGGAGAATATGTCGGTCTTTCTCATAGGGCTACGATGATTGTTGTGCCGGATTCGCGGGAAGCTCTTGCCCGGTTGGCCTCCGCATTTTACCGAGAACCTGCCAAGGAGCTGACGATGATTGGGGTTACCGGAACGAACGGAAAAACCACGACGACTTTCCTGGTTAAACATTTACTTGAAAAAGCGAATCGTCCGAGCGGACTGATCGGTACGGTCCAATACGAGATTGGCAGACGCGTACTGCCGGCTCATCGAACCACGCCGGAGTCTCTTGATTTGCAGGAACTCCTGAGGCACTGCGTCGAGGCCGGTTGCCGAAATGTAGTGATCGAGGTTTCCTCGCATGCGTTAATTCGGAACCGCGCGGATGAAATCGCCTTTGATGTCGGAGTGTTTACCAATCTGACAAGAGATCACCTGGATTTTCATCCGGGGATGAAAGACTACTTTGAAGCGAAGACACGGCTCTTCGAGAATCTGCGTGCGAGCGAGAAAAAATCGAGGACAGCGGTTATCAATGTTGATGATCCGTACGGGCAGCAATTAGTCGCCCGATTCGGCAGGGATATAGCGATGATCACCTACGGAATGGGAGCACGTGCGGACTTTCGCGCGAGCAATTTCAAAGTGGAACTGAGCGGGACTTCCTACCAGCTCGACGCCAGAGAGAAAAGCTATCTCGTGCGACTTCCCTTAATCGGGCGCTTTAACATCTATAACTCGCTGGCGGCGTTGGCTGCTGCTTTTGCGGTGGGCGTAGACATCCGGACATTGGTTACCGCTCTTGCAAGGGCTCCTCAGATACCGGGTCGGCTTGAAGCGGTCTCCGCGAAGCGCCAGTTCCAGGTCTTTGTCGATTATGCGCACACTGATGACGCGTTATTTAACGTGCTAAGGACCTGCCGCGACTTGAATCCAAACCGTTTAATTGTTGTATTTGGGTGCGGAGGTAATCGGGACAGGTCAAAACGGCCACTGATGGGAAGCGCAGCCGACCAACTGGCAGATTTCACAGTTATCACTTCAGATAACCCGCGCAAAGAGGATCCTGAAGCGATTATTCGCGATATTGAAGGGGGGTTCAAACGCAAGAGTTATGAAAAAATCGTCGATCGCAAAAAGGCGATCGGGCGCGCGATAGAGTTAGCTAAGCCAAGGGACATCGTTTTGATCGCCGGAAAAGGGCACGAGAAAACGCAGGAGTTCAGCGATCACACTATTCCTTTCGATGACGTCGAGGTCGCGGTTCGCGCTTTGGAAGAACACCCCGTGGAACTGTCGAAAAATGGATCGTAGAACGCTAAGCCAGATTGCTGATTGGGTCGGTGGAAAGATCCATGGCAGAAGCGGCATGACGGTGAGCCGTATCGTGACGGATTCACGCTTAGTTCAGAGCGGTGACTTCTTTGTTGCCTTGCGTGGAGACCAGTTTGACGGACACAGCTTTCTAGGGGAAGTCCAGGAGGCGGGCGCGGCTGGGGCGCTGGTGAGCCGGGTTAGACCTGACTTGGCGGTCCTGAGTCAGATCGAAGTTTCTGACACGCTGCGAGGGTTGCAGCAAATGGCAAAAGCGTATCGTAGCGAGCTTCGCATTAAAGCGGTCGCGGTGACGGGAAGCAACGGAAAGACAAGTACCAAAGAAATGACCGCCTCTGTGCTCAGTGAACGGCTATCTGTCAGCAAAACGGTTGGGAACTATAACAATCATATCGGTCTGCCGCTTACTGTTCTTGGCACAGGCGCTGAGGACGAAGTTGGCGTCTTCGAGATGGGAATGAATCACGCCGGGGAACTGGCGCCGCTTTGCGAGATCGCGCGTCCCGATTTCGCTGTGATTACGAATATCGGCATCGCCCACATCGGATATCTCGGGTCGCGCGAAGCGATTGCTAAGGAAAAATCTATTGTTGTTGAATCGGTTTCGGCAGGGGGATGTGTTGTGCTGAACGCGAACGATGATTTTACTGACTGGCTTGCTGCACGCACAAAGGCTCGGGTGATTCGCGCGGGAATCAATCGCGGGGACCTGCAGGCCCGAGAAATCCAACACACCGAGAAGGGGGAAGTTTTCATCCTGAGCCATGGGTCTGAAAGCACATTGGTCAAGCTGCCGGTTCACGGCGAGCACATGGTGATGAACGCCTGCCTTGCCGCCGGCGTCGGACTCGGCTTCGGCCTGATTCTGGAAGAAATTGCCTGTGGACTGGCCAACACAACAATTCCTGGAAATCGGTTGAAGGTGCAAAGACTCGGAGCGGTTCTCGTGATTAACGATGCCTATAACGCGAATCCCGAATCAATGGTTGCCGCCTTGAAGACTGCGACAAGTTTTGCCGTTCGAGGACGCAGAGTAGCAGCGCTTGGGCGAATGGGTGAGCTGGGAAAGGAGTCGGATGCCGGTCATCGGCAAGTCGGGCGAGCGGTTGCAGAGTTAGCTTTCGACTACCTGGTCACCGTCGGGGAGGAGGCTCAATTAATAGCGCAGGCGGCCAACGGTGCCGGTCTGAAGCGGACGCGCGAGGCAAGCTCGCACGAGCAAGCCGTTGAGGTGCTGCTCGACTATCTGGAGCCCGGCGATCTGCTTTTGGTGAAGGGGAGCCTATCATCCGCCATGGATCGTGTGGTCCGAGGACTCGAAGCTGCAAAAGGCAATGGGAGATGGAGGTTGCGATGATGTTTTATCTCTATTACCTGAGCCAGGGGCCAAATGCTCTTGCCGGAGGATTTAACGTATTCCAGTATGTTTCCTTTCGAGCGGTCTGTTCAGCGATTACGGCGTTTCTGTTTTGCATCGTCTTTGGGAACTGGGTCATTCGCAAACTAACCTCCTTAAAGTTCGGTCAACCAATCCGAACGGCCGATGAAGTTCATCGGCTTTACGAACTTCATGGCGCAAAAAAGGGAACGCCGACGATGGGTGGAGTCTTATTTATGGGCTCTGTCGTGGTATCCTCAATCATATGGGCGCGTCCTGACAATGGATTCGTATGGCTGTGCCTTTTCACAATTATCTTTACGGCCGGTCTCGGCTTTGTGGATGATTACCTCAAGGTAACGAAGAAAAAATCCGACGGCATTCCCGGGCGGGTTAAACTCGTATGCCAGTTTCTTCTTGCGGCGATTGTTACCGCGTTCTTCCTGTCTAATCCCTCGCTCGAAGTGCAGGCAAGGGAACTTTATATTCCATTTTTCAAGGAACCGATCATCGCCAATCTTGGATGGTTCACGCTTCTGTTTTTCGCGATTGTCATCGTCGGCGCCTCAAATGCGGTGAATCTCACGGATGGCCTCGATGGTTTGGCGACAGGCTGTACAGTGACGGTGGCCTCGACCTATGCAATCCTGGCTTATGCCGCAGGAAATGTGGGAGTCGCGACCTACCTTGACCTGCCCTTCTATCGACAGAGCGAAGAACTTACGATCATTTGCACATCGCTCGTGGGAGCCGGACTCGGGTTTCTTTGGTTTAACTGCCATCCGGCCAAAGTGTTTATGGGTGACACCGGGTCCCTCTCGATCGGCGGGACCCTTGGGGTAGTCGCGATTTGCTGCAAGCAGGAACTGCTCCTCATCGTTATTGGGGGAATTTTTGTGATCGAGGCGCTATCAGTGATTCTTCAAGTGGCGAGTTTCAAGCTCACAGGCAAACGGGTTCTTCTGATGTCGCCCTTACATCATCATTTCGAGTTGATGGGTTGGAAAGAGAACACGGTCATCGTGCGCTTCTGGATCATGTCGCTCATGTTTGCTTTCCTTGGTCTTGCCACGCTTAAACTGCGATGAACTTTGATGGCAAAAGAGCAGCCGTTCTTGGACTTGGGAGCAGTGGTGAAGCCGCTGGCAGGTTGCTCCGTGCCTATGGGGCGCAGGTCACGGTCCTCGACAGCGGAACGCCTGACCCGGAGAAGGTGCGTTCCCTTCAGCAACTCGGGATCTCTGTGATCACAGGCCCTTCGGCAGATGTAGCCGAAGCCGATTACGACCTCGCGGTATTGAGTCCTGGCATCGGTCCCTTCGCCCCTATCGTCAAGAATTTTCTCCGGCAAGGCGCATCGTTCACAGGTGAGCTGGAATTGTCTTCTCGCTTTTGCCGGCGACCCATCGTTGCGATTACGGGGACAAACGGAAAGACGACAACAACCCAACTGATTGCGGCGATGTTGAACGCGGGAGGGCTTCGGACGCTGGCGTGCGGTAACATCGGCACGCCCTTCGCCGAGGCGGTGCAACGACAGGAGAAATTTGATGTCTTTGCGGTAGAAGTCAGTTCCTTCCAACTTGAAACAATATCGACATTTCGGCCCAACGTGGCCGTTTGGTTGAATCTTACCCCAGACCACCTGGACCGTTATCGCAGCATGGAAGAGTATCGTGCCGCCAAGTTGCGTATCTTTGAGAATCAGAAAGCGAGCGACTACGCGGTCACAAATCGTGCCGACGATTTGCCGCTTCTGGCCGCACGGCAAATTCGATTCAGCGCCTATTCAAAAGACTGCGACATCACCCTCAAGAGCAACACGATTCTCTTCAGGGGAAAATCAATTCTAAATGTCGAAGAGACAAATCTCAGCAGTATCCACAACATCGAAAACCTGATGGCGGCGTTGGGGACAGCGTATGCTTTTAATCTGACCTGGGAAAAGGCCAGGCAGGGATCGGTAGGCTATACTGTCCTCCCGCATCGTTGCGAGCAGGTCGGGGAAATAGATGGCGTTAGATTTATCAACGACTCCAAGGCAACGAACCTGGATGCTTTGGCGAAGGCCCTTGAATCGCAGTCTCACCCGGTTGTTTTGTTAGCCGGCGGCAAGGATAAGGGTTTTGAGTTCGATACTCTCGAGGAAATCGTTCGTGCCAAAGTCACGCATGCTGTTTTGATCGGTGAAATGGCTGATCGGATTTTCAAGAGTTGGTCAAGGGTAGTGCCATGCTCCATTGCAAATTCGCTGAGGGATGCAGTCATTGAGGCGCGCCGGTGTAGCAAACGAGGAGACGTGGTACTTTTCTCACCAGGGACATCTTCGTTCGACATGTTCAAGAACTATGCCGACCGCGGCAACCAATTCCGTGAAATCATTCAGGAGTTAAAAAGGTGAAAGTGTTAAGAAAATCTGTGAAACCAACGCCGAGAAGGAGGCTTCGCGCTGCCGCGCAGCGAACTGCCAAGTACTCGGAAGAAGATGGCGATTCCGAGGAACCGAATGTTCGACTATCGAGAGCATTTGTTGTCGTTTTGTTGCTTCACGTCGTTGCGGTAGGCGGCATATTCGCTTTCAGTGCGCTAAAAGACCGGCAGACGGGTACTCTGGCCGGCAAATCGGAAAAGACGGAGCCCAAAAACGGAAAAGGCGCAACAGTTCAACCAGTTGCGATGCGGGAATCAGGGACGCAGGAAAAACCCGGAGCGAAGTTGGAAGCACAAAAGATTGTAGACGCCTCTCGCCTGACGACCGGCAACGTAACAAAGCCCCAAGGCGGTGGAGCATCTGAATCCGCCGGGGCGGGTGGAAAGACCTATGTGGTGCAAAAGGGGGACAGCCCTGCTGGAATCGCAAAGAAATTTAAAGTTAGTTACGCCGAGCTATTAAAAACCAATAATATCGAAGATCCAAAAAAACTGCAGATCGGCCAAAGATTGTTTATTCCATGAAAGATGCATAAACAAAGTCCATATATCCTGGTTCTTTCGGTTGCGGGCTTGATAACTATCGGATTGGTAATGCTCTACAGTACGGGCGCATTTGCTCCCGACAGTCACGGAGATCAGTTCAGTTTTCTGAAGAAGCAGGGTTTCTGGCTTGGTGTCGGATTCGTATTCTCGATTGCCTTCGCTCTGCTGGACTATCATTGGCTTGAACGTTTCTGGTATCTTTTTTATTTAATCGCGCTTGGTCTTCTGGCTCTCTGTTTTGTCAGGCCTATTGGAATGCGGATCAATGGTTCATGGCGCTGGATTCATTTCGGAACGGCGACTTTTCAGCCGTCAGAATTGGCAAAGTTGGCTGCAGTCATTTTTATAGCGTGGTGGTTCACAAAATTCGAGGCGAAGACAAAAGGGCTTTTGATTGGATTGGCCGTTCCAATCGCTCTGGCCATGACGCTTCTTGTGTTGATTGTCGTCGAGACGGATCTAGGAACGACGCTGTTGATCGCCGGAACTGTTTTCGTGATGATGTTTATAGCGGGCGCAAATCCGAAATATCTGGGCCCGCTGGTTCTTACAGGCGTAGCGTCAATCCTGATGATTGCTTGGCACATTTCGGAGCGGCAAGGGCGTTTACTGGCGTTTCTACACCCGGAACAATACCAGGAAAAGGAGGGGCACCAGCAGTGGATGGGATTGATCGCCTTCGGTTCCGGAGGTACCGAAGGCCTTGGCCTGGGTAACGGACGTCAGAAGATGCTTTATCTCCCTTACGCGCATACTGACTTCATATTTCCAGTTATCGGCGAGGAATTAGGATTGCGCGTTACTCTTGTTGTCGTGTTTTGTTATTTGCTCATAATCACTAGCGGCATCCTGATTGCGCTTCACGCGAAGGACAGGTTTGGGATGCTTCTTGGTATGGGGTGCACTTTCACTCTCGGTCTTCAGGCGGCGATCAATATAGGCGTGACTACATCGCTTCTACCAAACAAAGGACTTCCTTTGCCGTTTATAAGTTATGGAGGATCGAACCTTTTCTTCTGTCTCGTTTGCGTGGGTATCCTCATCAACATCTACCGGCAGGGCAAAGACGATAACCAGACTGCTAGTATACAAATGATGGTGCGGGCGAGACACGTTTCACGAATTTAGAATCCTTCGTTTAATGAATGTGGCAATCGCATGCGGAGGAACGGGCGGCCACCTGTTCCCGGGAATAGCCGTTGCCGAGGCTCTAATAAGCCGCGGTCACGACATCCTTCTGCTCATTTCCGAAAAGCAGATAGACGCTACCGCCGTGCGGGATCGAAAGGAATTTAAAGTCGAAAAAATTCCTGCTGTCGGCTTGCCGAAGCTCCTGTCGACACAAGTTGTACCATTTGCTGCTAGATTTCTGAAAGGTTTAAATGCTTGCCGGAAAATTTATCGATCCTTTGGGCCGCGAGCGGTTCTTGGGATGGGTGGATTTACCTCGACAGCACCTATACTTGCGGGGCGCATGGCCGGTCTTCCAGCGTTCATCCACGAATCAAATGCAATCCCCGGCAAAGCGAACCTCTTAAATGCAAAACTGTCCGACAAAGTTCTGATTGGATTTGCAGAATGCCGCAGATATTTCCCGAGATCTGCTCTGGAAGTTACTGGAACTCCGATTCGCAGCAGTCTGCTGGCACCTGTCGATCGCAAGGATGCGCTGCGAGTCCTTGGACTTGATGGGAATCTGAAAACCGTTTTGGTGATGGGTGGAAGCCAGGGAGCACACGGCATAAATGAAGCCGTCATAGCTGCACTTCCTCGATTTCAGGGATGTCAAGTTCAATTCATCCATCTGACGGGAAAAGAAGATGAGTACAATGTTTCTCGATGTTATCGGAGTGTGGGTATTCGAGCGTTCATAAGCGCCTTTTACCATCGCATGGAAGAGGTCTACTGCGTCGCGGATGTGGCAATTGCAAGATCCGGGGCAGCGACTCTAACAGAGCTTTCCCATTTCAGTCTTCCTGCGATTTTGATTCCATATCCATTGGCGTCGGAAAATCATCAGCTTTTGAATGCGGAAATATTTGCGAAAGACAGCGTTGCTGAAGTATTAGAGGAGTCGCGTGTCAA
>DASZHC010000088.1:0-2963 GCA_035938215.1 Chthoniobacterales bacterium | reverse complement strand
ACCTCGAAAATAGACCTCGAACTAACTAAATAACTAAACCTCTAAGTACATTATGTTCACTACTAAATCCGGCGAAAAAATCTTTGTTGTGGATGGGCACGTGCATTTATGGGATGGCAGCGACGAGAATATCAAGAATCGATACGGCGAAGAGTTCATCAAATGCTTTTACGACTATCATAAATTGAGTCCGAAAGAGTACGTTTGGCCGTACAAAAAGTACCAAAAGTATACCGACGACGACTTCGAACAGGACATTTTCGAAAATGGCTATGTCGATTTTGCCATTTTCAATCCGCAATACCTGGGCGACTTCTATCACCACGGTTTTTCCAGTCTCGAAAGAAACGAAGCATTCAGGAAAGAGCATCCGGATCGAGTGATCGCGAACGGATTTTGGGATCCGCGCAATGAAGAGGCCGGTCTTCAGCAGCTGGAGCGAGATGCCGAGAAATACAGGTGGCGTGGAATCAAACTTTATACGGCCGAGTGGAAAGGGGATTCCAAAGGCTGGAAGTTGACCGATCCCTGGTCCTACCGGTATCTGCAGAAGTCGCAAGAGCTAGGCATTAAGAACATCCATGTTCACAAGGGACCGACGATTCGGCCGCTAAACAAGGATGCGTTTGATGTGGGAGATGTCGACGAAGTGGCGTCGATGTTCCCTGATTTGAATTTTATCGTTGAGCATTGCGGCTTGCCGCGTCTAAACGATTTCACATTTATCGCAGCCCAAGAACCGAATGTCTATGCCGGTCTCGCCGTCGCCATAGCGTTGATCCACACTCGTCCTCGCTACTTTAGCGAGATCATTAGTGAATTGCTCTTCTGGTTGGGACCCGACCGGATTCTTTTCGGGAGTGACTATGCGCTTTGGCAGCCGAAATGGATTATCGAAAAATTCATGGACTTGGAATTGCCGGAAGATCTGGCTGCCGAGACCGGTCCGTTAACCATGGAAGCCAAGCGAAAGATTTTGGGCGAGAACGCTGCTCGGCTTTACAATATTCCTATCCCGGCCGGATCGGGCGCCAAAGCTTCCGAAGCCCCAGAACCAGTACGGAAGGCGGCGCCGGTGGCGTAAGGACCTGCGTAAGAGGGATCGCTCTCCGCGATCCCTCCTTACCGGCCCCGAAATAGACATGACCAAATTTTTGTCTTCTCATCGGATCGAAGAAGTCTGGTCGGCCCTGGATTCAGTCACCGATCCGGAGATCGATGAATCGGTGGTCTCGCTAGAGTTCGTTTCAAAACTGGAAATTGACGACGACGGCCAAGTTGAAGTCGAGTTCCGGTTGCCCACCTATTGGTGCGCTCCGAATTTCGCGTTCCTAATGGCCAGCGATATGCGGGATGCGGTTGCTGAGCTGGATTGGGTCGCGGCGGTGACGGTAAAGTTGGTGGATCATTTCAGCGCAGAGCTGATCAATCGTGGTGTCGCCCGCGGCCAAGACTTTCGCGACGCCTTCCCCGGAGAAACTGATGGCGACTTGTCTGCCATTCGTCAGAAGTTCCTTGGGCAAGCCTACCAACGAAGGCAGGAACTGCTGCTCCAACATCTTTTTGCCAGGGGCTACACTCCGGACGTGATCATGGCGGTGCGATTGCCTGAATTGATGAATTTCGCGCTCGACCAGCCAGGGATGTCGCTACGCTCACTTTATCTTTTTGCTTGGCGCAAGATCCATCCTGGCGCTGGCGACGATGCGCTCGCGTTTCTTACGTCGGCAGGAGCGCCGATCGGCCGCCAGAACCTGAAGGATTATTTGCGCAAGATCGCCGGCGCTAGGCGAAATGCCGAGTTCAACGGCTTCATCTGTCGAAGCCTGCTCGCCGAGCGAAAAAGCGCGGTTTCAGTTTGATCCACGCGAGCGGCTAGCGTCAGGCCGGCGAAAGGAGCTCGTGCCGATTGATCGAATAGAGTTGCCGAAGATCAGCGACTGCCGCTCGCATCGCGTTCGGCCAGGGAAGACCCAGCTCCAAGTAGAGCTCGATCAAGATGCCGGACAGATCCTGTCCCGAACCTCGCTCAGTCAGCGAAGATTTTTTTTCAACCGATGGCTTCCGCGCAACAACGCGCACGTTCCGTGTCTTGCTTTTGCTTCGACGTACCATATGGCTGAAATAAAGGACATCTGCCTGGCTCCACCTAATGGTTTCAGGTCGAACGCCGAAAATCGGGGACGAATGGCGTATTTCGGAAGCCGAGCGCGGGCGAGCATAGTTGCGAGTTACGGGTTACGGGTTACGGGTTACGGGTTGCAGGTTAAGGGTTGCGGGTGCGAGTTTGAGCCGCTGGAAAACCACTGTCTGTGGCCACTTTGATGCCTAGTCAGGACGGAAGCTGAAGCGCTCCGATAACGAGGACCGAAACCTCCGGCCAGCTTATGTGCTGATTCCCAGCCCGAGACTCGCCACCTCTAACCCGCAACCCGTCAGACGTACGCCCATCCCCTTAAACGCAACGCAATTGCCAGCATACGGGTGAGGAATGCGCCGACAATGGTGACGACGACGCCAAGGAATATCTCGCCCGGCTGCAAGCGTTCGGCTTCCCACTGTAAGAACAGAGAGAGGGCCAGCCCCCAAACCACCGCGATCTCGGGGTAAAGTTCCTGTTGCAGCTTGGGAGCCATTATATCTCGCCGCAGCAAGTCACGCATGATGCCGCCAAACGAGGCGGTGATTCCAGCGGAGATCGGGCCCCATAACCAGAGCGGCTGTACCGACGTATCCAGGACAACAACCACGCCGATAACCAGAAACGCCGCCAGCCCGAGCCCATCACAGATTTGAATCAAACCGGTCCCGAAATGGCCACGCGATTGCAACGAATCGACAAACCGTTTAGCCCCAGCGAACGAGCTGATCCTGATCACCAGCATCCCGATAATGACCGTTCCGAAAATGGTTAAGAGAACAAATGGATCCCGCACAATCCCGAGCGGTTCGCGTCGCAAAAG
>DASZHC010000087.1:0-2806 GCA_035938215.1 Chthoniobacterales bacterium | reverse complement strand
CTAGGCTTGATCCATGGGTTCCCCCAAAGGTCATACGGGACCGCCAGAGTACTCGCTAAGGCGCTTTGCCTGGATGATGGAGAATGCCCTCAGGTTGAAATGTCCAACGTGCGGAGAACGACCAATGTTCATTCCGTGGCGGCAGGTGCGCAGTCTGCGGGATTGGTTTATGCCGCTCGACGGTTGCCCGCGCTGTGGGTACCCATTTGAGCGTGAGCCTGGATATTTCCTGCTTTCGATCTTCGCGATCAACTATGGCGTCGCGGCAATACTCGGCCTCGTTATTTACCTGGTGCTGGATTTCTGGGCGCGGTTGCCCATTTGGCTAGTTCTGACCCTGACGATCGTTCCAATACCGGTTTTCAACCTTTGGTTTGCTCGCCATTCGAAGGCCTTGTTCCTCGCGTTCGACCTCTTTTTCGATCCGCACCAGGGAGAGGATGATGGCGGCGACCATCGTGTCAAACCTCCCTCCCCATCGCCAAAGTCCCCCGATCTTGAGCCGGTTCGCAAACTTTAACTCTAGCCCGCAAAAATCACGGAAAAGCCGAAGCGACGAGCTCATTGCGGCCTAGAAAGCTCTTAAACAGACGCTGCGCGTCAGTCTAAGAGCCTGTTTTAAAATAAATGAATCGAAACGAACTGCTTTAAAACTCCTATCTTCAAAAAGCGGCGGAATTTTTCCAGCGTAGCCGGAGAGTTCGGCTGCCACAGCCTGTATCGCGCACAAATCTCTAAGGATTTCTGCGCGATGCAGGCTAGCTTGTCAACCCGGCGAATCGATGCGATATGGCTGAATGGAGTGGTTGGCCCATTCAGCTCTGTCAGCATTCATCGTCGTGACGCCCTGGAAAATCGTGGGATGGTCGGGAAGCGCAGTTTTTTCAATCCGCTTCTTCCTCCAATGGGTCGCTTCGGAACGCGCGAAAAAAAGCATTATCCCAATTGGGTTCTGGGAGTGCAGCCTCTTGGGCAGCATATTGGCGCTAAGCTATTTCGCCTTCTACCGGCGAGATTCCGTCGGGGTGATCATGACGCTAGCGCCTCTGCCTCTCTATATCAGAAACCTCTACCTGAAATGGCGAGAAGTACTCGGAGACAAGGGTGGGGAAAACAAGACGCCGGCGCCGAAGAATCCTGAGATCGCGACCAGGTAACGCTGTTTTATGATTTACTTCGACAATAACGCCACGACTCAGATCGATCCCGAGGTGCTGCAACAAATGTTGCCGTTCCTGCAAGATCAGTACGGGAATCCGTCTAGTGCGTATTCGTTCGGTAAACGGGCGGCGAAAGCAGTAAACTTCGCACGAGAGCAAATCGCGGATTTGTTGAGATGCGAACCGTCCGAGATCGTCTTCACCAGCTGCGGGACGGAGTCCGACAACAGTGCAATTCAATCCGCTTTGCTTCTCGACCGGGACCGTAAGCACCTGGTGACTAGCAGAGTGGAGCACAGCGCGATCGTTAAACATGCCGAAGCCTTAGCCAGGCGGGGCTATGAAGTCACCTGGCTCGACGTTGATTCTGAGGGCCTGATCGACCTGGAAGAGCTCGAACAAGCCATTCGGGATGACACCGCGATTGTTTCGCTCATGTGGGCCAACAACGAGACCGGCGTCCTATTCCCAATCGAAGAAGCCGCTGAAATTTGCCGCTCGAAGGGAACGGTTTTTCATACGGACGCAGTTCAGGCTGTCGGAAAAATCGACATTGATCTACGCCGGCTTCCGCTCAACTTCCTCTCACTTTCCGGCCATAAGCTACATGCGCCGAAGGGAGTTGCGGCGTTGTACATCAATCGAAAGACCAGATTCAATCCGTACCTCATCGGTGGTGGCCAAGAGAATAAGAAGCGGGGTGGCACCGAAAATACGGCCTCCATCGTCGCCCTTGGGAAGGCAGCTGAAATTGCTTCCTCCGCGCTTCAGGACGAAAACACTCGGGTCAAGGCATTGCGCGATCGTTTCGAACAAGGGCTCCTCGACGCCGTTCCTTCTGTTCAGGTCAATGGTCATCGAAAACACCGCCTGCCGAACACGTCGAACCTCGCGATTGAAGGTATTGATTCCGAAGGCATGCTCATGCTTCTGGATCAAAAGGGAATCTGTTGCTCCGCGGGATCAGCTTGTACAGCGGGTTCCTTGGAACCGTCGCATGTATTAAGGGCAATGGGTTATTCGAATGAGCGTGCTCGCGGGAGCCTTCGATTCTCCTTCAGCCGATTTAATTCTGAGGCGGAGATTGATCAGGCCCTTCACGTTATTCCACGCGCGGTCGAAAAACTCCGGTCAATGAACCGCGGATTTCTGGCTGCCTGAAGTAGTGGCTAGTGGCTGGTGACTAGTGGCTATCTTAGCTAGACCGAGTCACCGTTGGTTCCCCATGGCAAAGCCTTGGTTCCAAACCTTGCAGCCGGGCTGACGTTTCAATCTTCGCGCAAGGCCGTGGAGCCGTATCACTAGTCTCTAGCTTCCAGCCACTAGCCACTCTTGCGGGCTAGGGCAGCTCCTCGATTCGGATCGCCAGTGTGTCGCCGTCGAATCGAAAATCGATCGCCAGGTGGTTCTTGCCTGTTGACTCGAATTCGGTTCCCGCTTGCAACCCGCGGGCGACTTCCGACTTTATGCCCGATGGTTCGGTGTGATAGAGCCAGACTTGGAGAGCCTGGACAAAGTGCCGCCCTGGAGCCAATTTTGGCAGCTCCAGTGGCTCGTCCTCGTCCACGGTACTCAGAAAGCCGATGGGTTGCTGATCAAGATAGATAATCATCTGCGCTGCGTTCGTGTATCCATCCGGCCTTCGA
>DASZHC010000086.1:0-3563 GCA_035938215.1 Chthoniobacterales bacterium | reverse complement strand
AGCAACCGCGGCTTTGGGAATCAGTGTCATTGTCATTCCTTTTAATTTATTTGCGGGATGGGTTTAGACGCTTCAAGCACTCCGCCTTCTACACTGGATTCTTTTGGCTCCCAGCGGATGATCTTCAGGTCAAGCACGAAGATGCTGTAAAGGACGGGCACCAAGAGCAGCGTGATAAAGGTTGCGACAGCGAGGCCGCCAATCTGCGCGTAGCAGAGAGGTTGCCACAAGGGACCGCCTTCCAGCGCAAGCGGGAAAAGAGCCAGGATCGTTGCTCCTACTGTGATCATCACGGGCCGGATTCGTTGGATGCCGGCATCCGCAAGCGCCTGCGTGAGGGGCTCGCCTTTTGCATGCATTTCCTCGATGAAGTCGAACAGCACGATGACGTGGCTGACAATCACACCGATCAGGCTGGCGATCCCGAGAAAAGCCATGAACCCGAACGGCGTATGCATAATCGCGAGTGCGATCAGAGAGCCGATCACGCCATAAGGAGCCGCAGCGAATACCAAAAGAGGTTTGACGGCGTTATTGAATTGAACAAGCAAGGCCAAGTAAATCCCAATCAAAGAAATCAGCAGAACGATTTTGAGATTTGCGAAGCCGTCTAATTGCTTGGCCCTTTCACCACCAATTCGCAGCTGATATCCGGGAGGAAGATTTTTCTGGAACTCCTGCAATTTCGGAATAATCGGATCGATTACTTCCGATGCGAGAACTCCAGGCTGTGGATAACACAAAATGGAAATGGTGCGAAAGTGTTCTCTCCGCGCGATACGGCCGGTTTGCAGGAGGTGCCCCAAATTTGCGACCGACAGCAGAGGCACCCGGTTGTTCGTCTGTGAGCTGTAGACATACAGGTTCTTGATGTCGGAAAGCTGAGCGCGCTCCTGCATGCGGAGGCGGGCCACAATCGGAATGTTCTTGTCCCCTTCCTTGAACACGCCTACCTGGGCTCCGCTCATGGCTGCGGTTGATGCGTTCGCGACATCGGCGTTGGTGATGCCCACGACGTTCGCGCGGTCAGGATCGATTTGAACCTGTACCTGTAAATTGTCCGGAAACCAGTCATCCCGAAGAACGGAAATACCCGGAGCTTGGGCCACGATATCCTGGGCCTGCCGAGCAAGCGTCCGCAACGTGCGGATGTCGCCAGCTTCGTTCTTCGCGTCCACGTCCTCCTGGCCGGAGATCATCAGCTCTACAGGATTCTCGACCGGGTTTGTTTGCAGCTGCCGCACCGTGATCCATGCGCCTGGGATCTGCTTTGCGAGGGCGTCCTGTATCGGACGTTTCAGTTTCGGAGTAGCTTCCTTGTCCGTTACTTCAACAATGATTTGCGCGTAGTTCGTCTGCGGCATTTCCGGTGCGACCGAAAACCAAAAACGAGGTCCACCGCCGCCCGTAAAGGTGGTCAGCGACTTGAGAAGATGCCCACGCTCTTCCTTCGATCCGAGCTCAGGCGAATTCTCAATCACTTTCCGAACCACTTCTTCGGCCCGGACTGCGGCATCGTTCGTGGCGCTCAAGGGCGTGTCATTCGGGAGCCAAACGTCCAGATAAAACCAATACTGCACATCCTCTGGGAAAAATTGGGTCTTCAATCGAGAACCGAAGAGTCCTCCGCCGATCAAGAAAACGAGAGACCCGGCAAGAACAGCCCAACGATATTTTATGGCTCCATGGACAAGCCGGTTGTAGGAGCCATAGAACCCTCGTTCGCGCCTTTCCTCGATGGTAGGTTCCGGTTTTGCCGGGGCACGTTGAATGTAATATCCCAACAGCGGAACGAAGGTCATCGCCACGAACAGCGCGGACAATAGAGAGGCCGTCATCACGATCGGCAGGCTCTTCAAAAACTCACCGGTATTTCCGTTCAGCATTAAGAACGGCAAGTAGGCAATGATGTTCGTAATCGTCGCGTAGAAAATCGCAGTCGCGAGCTTTGTTGGGCCGAGCCAGCAAGCAATCTTGCGGGGCGAGCCTTCCGCCAGTTCGCGCTTGATACCATCGCCCGACACAACTGGCACATCCACCAGAAGCCCCAAAGCGATGATGAGTGTTGCAATCGAAACCTGCTGAAGATCAATTCCCAGGACATAAACGATTCCGAACGTCATCGCCAGCGTTATTGGTATCGCCAGCGCCATGATCAGTGCGAGGCGCCATTCCCAGAAGCCGAGTAGCGCAATAATCACGACGAGAATGATGGCTTCCACGAGTGCGCGGATAAAGAGGTGGATGTTTTCCTTAACCTGAAGGGGCTGATCCGACGTGTGCGCCAAAATGAGGTCCGCGGGAAGAATTTGATGGAGCTGCGAGAGCTTCGAGTTCACCGACTCTCCGAAGCGCGCGATTTGCTTTCTGTCGCGCATGTAGACGGCCAAAGTAACGGCGCGGCTGCGCTGCCAATGTCCGCTGGCGTCTTGCCAGGTGTAGTAATTCAAATATTGCGCAGGGGCTTGATACCCGCGGCTAACCTGGACGACATCTCGCAGATACACCGGTGCGCCTTCTGACGTAGTCGATACCGCGAGATCACCGATGCTCTTCGCCGTATCGAATTTTCCCGAGGGGATGAGAGCGACTTTGCGGTCGGATGTTTCCATATTTCCGCCAGGCGAAATAATGTTCCGAGCGGACAGTACTTTGGATAGATCGGCAGGGCGCAATCCGTAAGCAGCAAGCCGATCCTGCGAATAGTCTAGATAAACGGCTTGGGGCAAATCGCCCCGCGTTTCGACCTTTGAGACCTCGGCAGCGCCCTGAAGCGTCCGCCCGATCAAGTCGGAGAAGTTATCGAGTTCGGCGTAACTGTATTTGTCGCCGGCAACGCTGGCTAGTTTCCCTCTTGTTTCGCTGGGATCGCGGATGATGGCCGGCTCCCACGCATCAGGGTGCAACTCGGAGCGCTTCAGTCGGTCCGATAGGAACCGCTGGATGAACGCCCGAATTGCGCTGTCATCCGCTTCGGAAACACCATCTAAACCGATGAATCCACTACCCTGGATGATTTCCGAATCTCGAATAATCCCAGCACTCTGCGCTTCCTCTTGAAATAAATATCCGGTGTCCAGAACTTCGGGTGCCGAGATGGATTGTGGAAAGGAATCCACCACCGTGACGCGTTGGCCCGCGCGATTCTGCTGTTTTGAATTGCGGGCTTTGCGAATCGCCCCTTCAACGGAATTGGCGCGAGCTGCTATTTCAATTTCGTCCGCCTTCGGGCTCGCAACGGTGAGCATGAGCGCGGCGGTGTCCCCGAAATCGCTTTGGAAAATGATGGGGCCGGCGCCTTGGGGTAACTGAGAATTTAGAGCATCCAGCTTGAGATTGATATCACTGAACTGTCGCTTCGTATCGCTGACTCCCTCGTCGAGTTGCAGGTACACAAACGAATAGCCGGGGAGAGAGATGGATTTGACGCCATAGTCTGCGTCCGTTCCGGGGTGAATCGTTTTGTTCTCCGCGGCAACGTCTTCAATGCGCCGGGTAACGAACTGCTCGACTTGATCTGCTGTCGCTCCGGGCCAGGGACAAGCCGCCACGGCGACGCGCAC
>DASZHC010000085.1:0-15065 GCA_035938215.1 Chthoniobacterales bacterium | reverse complement strand
TGTATTCCTTAAAACAAGCCCACTTGGTGGCTTGCCGATCTTCTTGAAAGTTAACCACCAACTGGAGAGCCGAACGCGGGAAAACCGCCCATTCGGTTCGGAGGGAGGGGCGAAGCTTCCTTCGTCCCTACCCCTATCCATTAATAGAAGAACATCGGCCAAAATGGCCCTTCTCAGCGGGCAGCTCGGAGATCTGCCCCTACCGTGGGTTACGAATCGCGCGGATCTATCCCAGTCCTTGCACAAGTCACAGAGTCGCAGGTATTTGTGATCGCTAGCTAAGCTAGGGAGCTGTTAAAACGGCCGGCTCGGAAATGCGGCTCTTACCTGTCCCGCGTTGGCTCGGGGGGCCCAGTCCAAAATCCTGATGATTTCCCCAAATTCATTCTGATCGCGTTCGATCGCGAAGATCGGGACATCCAGCAAATTCTCCAGAACACTCAAATTGGTCGATTGTGAGCTGTCGGTTTCAGCGACTGTCGAATTAAGTAGGACAAGCGAACAATTCAGGCGGGCTGAATGAATTGCCTCAACTGTCAGTCGCGTGTGATTCAAGACGCCCAGGCGGTTTGCCGCGACCACAATGACCTCTAATTTGAGGTCCTTCGCCAAATCGCGAAAATCATAGTCCGCCTGAATGGGAACGGCAATTCCTCCGGCGCCTTCAACCAGAATAGCCGAATGTCGTTTCGATAGCGTTTCAAACGCGCTTCGGATCGCGGAAAGATCGACGAATCGGTTCTCGATCAACGCCGCAGTATAGGGCGCAACCGGTGTGCCATACCAGACGGGATTCAGCAGATGTTCGGGGTCCGCACTGTCGGAAGCCGCAGCGATTTCGAGTACGTCCCGGTTGTCTCCGGTACATATCGCTTTCATTCCGATGCAATCGATTCCGAGCCCGCGAGCAAAACGTATGAGGCCGGTTGTGACGAACGTTTTACCCACTCCGGTGTCGGTGCCGGTGACGAGATAGTTCACGGGCCGAGATTTCTTGTCAGCTCCTTCACGATTCCTTCGGCCAACTCTTCGAGTTCGCGCTCATCGGGACCCTCAAGCAGCAGTCGCGCTTTCGGTTCCGTACCGGAGTACCGCAGAAGGACTCGGCCACTTCCAGCGAGCTTCGATTGTGCCTCGGCGATCTGCTTCATGAGATCACTGAACTGCTCAAAAGGAAGTTTCTCGCGAACAGTGGCATTGCGCAGGATCTGAGGAACCTTCTTCAAGATCTTGCGTAATTCGCTCAACGGCTTTCCTGTGCGCTGCATGATTTCCATCAACTGGAGGGCGGCCACGAGTCCGTCGCCGGTCGTTGTGAAGTCTCTGAAGATGATATGGCCGCTCTGCTCGCCTCCCAAGTTGAGTTCGTGTTGAATCATGGCATCCATCACGTAACGATCGCCCACGCTTGTGCGCAGCACTTTGCCCCCTCTACCATTCAGCACAGCATCCAACCCGAAGTTACTCATCACGGTTGCGACCACCGTTTTTTCGCGAAGTTGACCGCGCGCAAGTAAATCTGCGCTTGCAATGGCCAGGAGTTCGTCACCGTCCAGGGGGGCACCCGTTTCGTCGCAAAACAAGACTCGGTCAGCGTCCCCATCATGCGTGAACCCGAACGTCGCTCCTGTTCTGCGAACGAGCGCACTGATTGCTTCCGGGTGAGTGCTTCCGCATTCCCGGTTGATATTGCAGCCATCCGGCATGGCGGCGATCAACTTGATCTGTGCGCCAAGCCTCGCCAGGAGCAGCGGGGTCGTTTCGTATGCAGCACCGTTAGCTGCATCGAACGCGATCGTTGTGCCGGATAACGAAAATCCTTTCGGCACTGTAGAAGCTGCAAACGCGGCGTACTGTTCAAGGGAATCTTGTAGCCGACGGATCCGCCCGACGGATTTGCCGGGTGCCGGTTGGCGCGATTCAGTCCGAAAAAATTCAGCTTCGATTGCAAGTTCGAGCTGGTCGCTCAATTTGTAGCCGTCCGGTCCAAAGAATTTTATTCCATTGTCTTGAAATGGGTTGTGCGAAGCGGAAATGACAACTCCAAAAACAGCTTGATGCGTCGGCGTTAAGTACGCAATTGCCGGGGTCGGCACAACCCCGGCCAGAAGCACATTAACACCACAGGAAGCCAGACCTGCGGCAATCGCCGACTCAAGCATTTCCCCGGATGCTCGTGTGTCTCTCCCAACGATAGCGGTGGAGTTGCTCTGATGCCTTGCCAGCACGCGCGCCGCTGCCCCTGCCAATCTGAGGGCTGACTCCGCCGTGATCGGTTCAATATTGGCTACGCCGCGAACACCGTCTGTACCGAAGAGCTTCTGTGACACCGCTCGACCTTCGCGATCGGGGGGATAAAGATCAACTCCGAATTGGGGAGGGACGGCCTCCGTGCCGTCCCATTTCTCCTTGTCATGGGGGCCGGAATTGATTAGTCGGACCGCGCGGAGGCCGTCCCTCCCATGAAAAAACGAACAATCGGCGAAAGTGCCAAGCCTACGCACCGCGTGGCCCCGCCCCAAGTTCATTGCACAACTCACAAAACCGCAGGTCCTTGTGAATGCTAGCCAGCCCTCAATGAGCTTGTCGCTGCCGCTCTTTGTGTGATTTTTGCGGGTTAGCGGTGGGTTAGCGCTCCGGCCCAAAAGATGGCGTACGCCTCTCAAGACGCCATCGCTCGGGCGGAACATCGACGTTTTTCTTGATGAGGTACCAAACGGCGGTCGCCACAATTAATGCCATCAATTTAGCCCGCCAATTTTCAAGAAAGAACCGTTTCATATTCTCACCGAGTCGTGTCCGGCTCGGGTAAAGTATTCTCTTCGCGCTGTGTCGACGAATCGTTCTCTCGTAAGAGAAGCTCTGACAATCGCTTCTCAAATTGGCCGGGCTTGAATCCGCGTTCAATTTTGCCTCTGTGACAAATCGAAATATTGCCGCTTTCTTCGGAAACTACGACCGCGATCGCGTCCGACTCTTCTGTAATTCCAAGTCCGGCACGATGCCGAAGGCCAAGAGTCCGGTTAAGATCCTCACGCTGGCTGACAGGGAAGATACATGCTGCCGCGATGATCCTGTCGTTTCGGACGATAACGCCACCGTCGTGAAGCGGGGTCTTCGGAAAGAAGATCGTTAACAAGAGTTCCTGTGACATTTCGCAATCGATATTCACGCCGCTCTCCGCGAAACTTCTAATTGCGGTATCGCGTTCGATGGCAATCAAGGCGCCGATCTGCTTGTTCGAGAGCTCGAAAGCCGCTTCCGTCAGGATATCGATCGTTTCCTTCTTCTGCGTTGTGGACGAAAATAAGTGGCTGCTTCCCAGCTCCGCAAGCGCCCTACGCAATTCCGGCTGAAAAATTACGACCAGTGCGATAGCGAGAAACGCGGTTAAGCTTCGAAGAAGCCAACTGATGACGGTGAGATTCAGAATTTGAGAAAGCAGAGTGAGCGTGATGAACAGGATGGCTAATCCAGTCAGAACCTTCGCGCCTCGCGTTCCTCGAAAATAGAGGTACCCATAGTAGATTGCGACGGCAAGCAAGAGAATCTCGATTGCGGCGTTCCAGTAGTTCAGGAAAAAGTTTATGATTGGATTAGACATTCGAAACGATCGCCTCCGTCATCCGAAGGGCATCCAGATTTGGGCGGACGTCGTGAACACGAAAAATATGGGCACCCTTCTCGCGAAGTAAGCTCGTAAGGGCAACGGTCGGCCAGAGCCTCTCTGTTTGAGGTAAACTCGGATCTCCCAATAAATGGGCAATCATCGACTTCCGCGAGATTCCAACGACGATCGGTTGTCCCAACTTTGTAAAATGGGGAAGTTCGCGAACCAGCGCAACATTGTCCTGTATTCGCTTGCCAAATCCAAATCCGGGATCGATCGCAATGTTTTCCCGATCAATACCATAGCGCACCGAGGCATCTCGACGCTCTTGCAGAAACGAGAAAACCTCGGAAACGACATCGACGTACCTCGGATTCGCCTGCATCGTTTTCGGCGTTCCCTGCATATGCATGAGAATGACGCCGACTCCTTTAGCTCGCACGACCTCGATCATGGCGGCATCCGCCAGTAACGCAGATATATCGTTTACAATATCGGCGCCCGCTGCAATCGCTCGACGCGCCGTCTCCGCTTTGTATGTATCGATCGAGATCAAGATTTCGGGATAATGTGCGCGGATGCGTCGAATAACAGGTATAACGCGGCGTAACTCTTCCTCCAGCGTAACTGGCTCGGAGCCTGGGCGAGACGATTCACCTCCGATATCCAGTATATCAGCGCCCTCGGACGCCATTTTTTCGGCATGATGGAATGCCGCTTCTTCCTCGCTGAATCTACCGCCGTCCGAAAATGAATCCGGGGTAACGTTGAGTACACCCATGATCAGACCCGATCGACTCAAGTCCATCGAGCGATTGCGGAGCTTCCAGAGCATATCGCACACTCGCCACCCAAACCACCGATTGGCAAGTGTTTTTACGCTCCAGACGCGCAAGCCGTGCTCATAAAATCAATATTGTCCCTCAGCCGTCTTCCGCCAACGGTTTCTGGAGGCGTGCGGTCCATCGCAGCAGCCGGTGGCCGACATCGATGCCATTTTCACAGCGCCGACGAAGCGGACGCCCTCCAAGCTCCAAGGGGCCGGCGATGTTACCGGTCTGTCCAACGAAGCCCAGAGAAAACAAAAAGGGCCGGCGTCAACCGGCCCTTCCAAAACCCTGGAGCTGCAGCCCTAGGCTGCAGCCGGTTCGCCGTGCTCCGGCTGCGCCACCTTGAACTCCAGATGCTCGCCAGCAATATGAACGTCGAGCACATCTCCCGGCTTGATCTTGCCGCGCAAAAGCTCTTCTGCGAGCGGATCCTCCAAGAATTTTTCAACCGCGCGTCGCATGGGTCTGGCTCCGTAGATCGGGTCGTATCCCTTGTCGATAAGAAATTCTACGGCCGAGGAGTCAAGATGAACCTTAATCTCCTTGAGTCGTACTCTCTCGACGACCTTGGCCACCTCGAGCTCGACGATTTTTGCCAAACTGGGTCTTTCAAGGGTGTGGAAAACGATCATGTCATCCAGCCTGTTCAGAAATTCAGGCTTAAACGCGCGCTTTGATTCTTCAAGAATCTTGTCGCGCATCTGCTCGTATGATTCGTGGGTGCCTACGGCGCCGAATCCCAGTGAAGTTTGGCGCTTTATCAGCTCCGCTCCGACATTTGAGGTCATGATGATGATCGTATTTCGGAAATCGATCTTTCGGCCCAGGCTGTCCGTGATCTTTCCCTCTTCCAGAATCTGCAGCAGAAGGTGCATCACATCAGGGTGTGCTTTCTCGATTTCGTCAAACAGAACCACTGAGTAAGGCCGGCGGCGAACCGCTTCCGAAAGTTGCCCTCCTTCCTCATAGCCGACATAGCCGGGCGGCGATCCAATCAACCTCGACGCCGTAAACTTCTCCATGTACTCCGACATATCGATCTGTATGAGTGCATCGGAATCGCCGAACATGAATTCAGCCAGGGACCTGGCCAGAAACGTCTTTCCAACTCCGGTCGGCCCCAGAAAGATAAAGGAACCTATCGGGCGCCGCGGATCCTTTAAATCCGCACGCGACCGTCTCAGCGCTTTGCTGATAGCCACGACCGCCTCATCCTGACCGATTACATGCCCGGTGAGTTCTTCCTCCATCTTCAGAAGTTTCTGAGCTTCCTTCTGTTCCATGCGGTTCAGCGGCACTCCAGTCCACTTGGAGACGATGTGCATGATGTCGTCCCCAGTGACGATTACCTCGCGCTCCTCTCGTTTCTCCCGCCACTCGGTCAAAATTCTTTCTAGCCTGTCCTTTGTCTGCTTTTCGGAATCGCGGAGCGAAGCCGCCTTTTCAAAATCTTGCGCCTTGATTGCCGCTTCCTTGTCAGCACGGATCACTTCGATTTCCTTCTCGATTTCCTTGACGTCCGGCGGTCGGGTCATCGCGTTGATACGCGCCCGTGCACCCGCCTCGTCCATGACATCAATTGCTTTGTCCGGAAGAAATCTTCCGGTTAAATATCGATCCGAGAGTTTGACCGCGGCATCGAGCGCCTCATCGGTCAGCTTGGCCTTATGGTGAGCCTCATACTTAGGACGCAGCCCATGCAAAATCCGTATTGCTTCCTCCACCGAAGGAGCTTCAACCTTTACAGTCTGGAATCGCCGTTCGAGCGCCGCGTCCTTTTCGATGTATTTGCGATACTCGTTCAAGGTTGTCGCTCCAACGCATTGCAATTCTCCGCGACTAAGCGCGGGTTTGATTATGTTTGAAGCATCCATGGCTCCTTCGGCCGATCCCGCACCGACGATTGTGTGCAACTCGTCGATGAATAGAACGACATTCTTCGAGCGTCGAATTTCATCCATGACCGCTTTGATGCGCTCTTCGAACTGGCCGCGGTATTTGGTGCCGGCCACCATCAACGCGAGGTCGAGTGTAATCACCCGTTTGTCGCGCAAAAGTTCGGGCACGTCGCCTGCCGCTATCTCCTGGGCGAGGCCTTCGACGATAGCGGTTTTTCCAACGCCGGCTTCACCTAGAAGCACAGGATTATTCTTGGTGCGCCGGCAGAGAATCTGGATAACCCGTTCTATTTCGTTTTTTCGGCCAATGACCGGGTCCAGTTCTCCCTTCTTTGCCAGCTCGGTCAGATCCCGGCCGAAAGCGCGCAAAGCGGGCGTTTTAACATCTTTCTTATTGCCTTCCTGCGGGGACTCTGCCTCGCTCTCAGGTGGTGTAAAGTTCGGGTCCAATTCTTTTAAGATTTCGTTCCTAGTTCGTTCGATATCGACTTCCAGACTCTTTAAAACCCTCGCCGCTACCCCTTCGCCTTCGCGTAAGAGCCCGAGCAAAATATGTTCCGTACCCACGTAGGAGTGATTCAAAGCCTTTGCCTCCTTGCCCGCGAGGGCCAGTACCTTCTTGACGCGAGGCGTGTATGGAATATTCCCAACCATCTTCGTCTCGGGATGGGATCCGACATGCTTCTCGACCTCCATTCGTACGGTTTCCAAGTCTAGCCCCATTTTTTGCAGTACGTTGACCGCAACACCCTGGCCAAGTTTGATCAGTCCGAGCAAAAGGTGTTCAGTTCCCACGTAGTTATGGTTGAAGCGATCCGCTTCTTTGCGCGCAAGCGCCAACACTTGCTGGGCACGTGGAGTAAAATTATTCATCATTGCGTTTCCGACGCCGGGCCCGCGTGTCCTCCCGACAACTTATTCTTATTTGGTTTAGGAAAGCTCCGGAGCTTTCCCCGGACAATATCAGCGCGTAGGGAATCGCGCTCTTCAGCAGCCAATTTTTGTTGGGACTGGTGCTGCAGATGTGCTGGCTGTGTTTCCATCAACAAGGAGTTAATAAGTACCCGACCCTCCTCCGGGAAAAACCCTAAGTCAATACCTAGGCGCATGACCGACAGCAGGTTTAGGGCCTCTTTCGAAGAAACAGAGTACGCATGAGTCAAAATGCCGTACGCGCGACCCACCTGATCCATAAGCATCGTCCGCTTTGTTGCGAGCAGATTTTCCCGCGCCTGGTTCTCACGCTGGATCAGTGTTTCGATTACCTTGTTCAATCGATCGATGATCTGATTCTCGTTTTCTCCAAGCGTCGTTTGATTCGAAACCTGGAAAAGGTTTCCCATCGCTTCGGTTCCTTCCCCGTACAACCCTCTCACCGCCAAACCGATTTTGTTCACCGAGTTTATCACCTGGTTAATCTGTTCACTCAGCACCAAGCCCGGTAAATGAACCATCGCGGAGGCCCTCATCCCAGTTCCTACATTCGTGGGACAAGCCGTCAGATATCCAAGCTTGGGATCGAATGCAAAATCGAGATGCGCTTCCAGCGCGGAATCGATGTCGTCGATTGCGCGAAATGTCTTTTGCAAATCCAATCCAGAGGATATCGCCTGCATTCGAAGGTGATCCTCCTCGTTGACCATAATGCTCAGGGTCTGGGTCGGATTAATGACAACCGCACTCCCAATTCCCTTTGCGGCGTGTTCGCGGCTGATGAGATGGCGTTCGACCAGCACCTGCTTTTCAACGGCCGAAAGGTCGTTCAGTTGCTCCGAAAAGGACTCCCGCATTTGCTCCAGACCGTCGACCTCGGGTTTGATCTCATCAAGGATCCGGATCCGTTCCGTTTTCTTTGCCCAACCGGGGAAAGGCAGTTTGGCAAGATTGCGCGCAAGGCGTACCCTGCTGCTGATGACGATCGGGTGATCTCCTCCGTGCGGCGATAACCATTCGCCGGGTGTTGTTAGAATCGAAGCAATCTTCATAAAGGACTTACACCTCCGATTCCAAGTTCCGGATCTCGTCCCGAATCGTTGCCGCAGACTCGTAATCCTCTTTGGAAACAGCATCTTCCAGACTCCGTTTAAGCTCGTTCAGGCGGTCAGAACGCATCATATCTCTAAAAAGCCGCGCCGGGATTTTGCCTGTGTGCTTCGTCCCTTTGTGCATCGCTTTGATCAGTGAGCCCAAGCCTTCGGAAAACGCCTTGTAGCATTCGCTGCAACCGAGCCGCCCCGTCTTCTTGAAGTCAGCTTGAGTAAAGCCGCACACCGGGCAGTGCTCAGTTGGCGTAGCCTGTTCCACCTGTTGTGTTTCTCCGAGTCCAAGCAACAAGTCCGCCAAAGCAAAACCGGTCGGGTCCGACACGCCTTTGTCTTTGGAACATGATTCACACAGGTTAATCTTCTTCATGTTCCCGTCGACAATTTGCGTGAGGTATACCGTCGCCGTGTTTGTCTTGCAGACGTCACAAACCATGCTTCTTATTTTCCCTCCAATTCGGATGCTGTAATCAATACTGAAGCCTTATTGATAAATCGGAGTGCCAGTCCTCCGTGTCAACTCGCGGAAACTTGCGATTAGTTTCAAAGTGACCGGCCCAGGCTGACCTGTGCCAATAAGTATACGATCAAGCTGGACCGCCGGGATAACTTCCGCTGCGGTTCCAGTCAGAAAACATTCATCTGCAGTATAGATGTCGTACCGCGTGAGTTCTCGCTCGAAGATCGGAATTTGGTGTTCCCTTGCCAATTCGAAGACCACCGTGCGTGTAACCCCGCCTAGGATGCCGGAGTTGATATGGGGTGTCAGGATTTCCCCGGACCTTACAATGAAGATGTTGTCTCCAGTGCATTCGGCTACATATCCTTCTTCGTTCAGCATCAGGCCCTCACCTGCGTTGGCATTTTGAGCCTCGAGCTTTGCCAGAATGTTGTTGAGGTAGTTCAACGACTTGATCCTAGGATTCAAAGCGGCCGGCGATATTCGTCGAGTCGAACAGGTCACCATGCTTAGGCCCTTCTGATAAAGCTCTTCGGGGTATAGCACGATCGTTGCCGCGATGATGATGACACTCGGCCGGCGGCAACTGTCCGGACTTAATCCAAGCGAGCCAACGCCTCGGGTGACAATAAGCCGGATGTAGCCGTCATGAAGATCATTTTGCCGAATGGTTTCAAGCGTGGCAACGATAACCTCCGACTTGGATATGGGAACATCGAGCGCGATCGCTCGCGCCGAATACCAAAGCCGGTCCACATGCTCATCGAACCGAAAAACCCGATCATTATAGAACCGAATGCCCTCAAATACCCCGTCGCCATAAAGCAGACCATGGTCGAAAACAGAGATCTTTGCCTCCCCCTGATCATAGAAGCTTCCGTCGATATAGATTTTGAGGTTCATATAGGTCTAAGCCTTAGCTAACAAGAAGTCCGTCTCGAATATCGATGCGCCGATCGCCGCTCGACGCCAGCCGCTGATCGTGGGTGACCACAACCAATGTTTTCTGCTTCTCCCTGGCCAAAGCAAGCAACAATTCAACGATCATCTCCCCATTTTTGGTGTCCAGGTTTCCTGTAGGCTCATCAGCAAAAATAATCGCCGGATCATTGATTAACGCCCTCGCAATTGCGACGCGTTGCTGTTCACCACCCGACAGCTCGCTCGGAAGATGTTGCAATCGATCCCCGAGGCCGACTGATTCCAAATGCTGAACGGCAAGGTCCAGGCGCTGCTTGTTCCGGATCAACGAAGGTAGAAGCACATTCTCCACGGCAGTGAGCTCCGGCAACAAAAAATAACTTTGAAACACAAACCCCATTCTTTCGTTCCGAACCCGGGCATCCACAGAGGAACCGTTGCAGTAGAGCCTGCGCCCTTCAAAAAAAACTTCTCCGGACTCTGGCCGCTCCAGGCCGGCGAGCGTATAGAGCAAGGTCGTTTTGCCGGCGCCCGACGCTCCGCAGAAAAATACAGCTTCTCCTCGATGAATCTCAAGACTGATTCCCCTGAGGACTTCTATCTTCCGGGAACCAATCTTGAAGGATCGATAGACCTCTTTGGCGATGATTTGCGGTTCGTTAGCCACGGTGACGATGGAGTTGACGAATGCCTTCAAACAGGGCGATCGCAACCGCGGTTGCCAGATTTAAACTTCGAGCGTTACGGGCCATTGGAATTGTTAAACAACTCTTGGCATTTGAACGGAGAAAACTCTCCGGCAAGCCTCGGGTCTCGCGACCAAATACAAGATAATCTCCGCTCTGAAATTCTTCATCCCAATAGAAGCGCTCGCATTTTGTAGTGAACAGGAAGCGTCGTATCGGGGGAGCCGTCGCGCTCGCAAATTCGGCGAAGCTTTCCCAATAACGAATATCAACCTGGTCCCAGTAATCCATTCCGGCGCGCTCAAGATTGCGATCGTCGATCGAAAACCCAAGAGGTTTTACCAGATGCAAGCTGCTGCCCGTCGCGAGGCAAAGACGGGCGATATTTCCTGTATTCGGCGGAATTTCCGGTTCGACCAATGCAATGTTAAACATGCGCGCAGAAAAAAAGCGCCTCAACGAGCGAGGCGCTTTTTTCATCGGGAGGGAATTCTGGTCTGGGAGCTAACCGTTCGTACTCGCTTGCGCCATTTCCCTGGGTTCGACATTTACGCGGCGACCCTTTTGGTCGAATCTTACGATGCCGTTTACCAACGCAAAAATCGTATAATCCCGGCCGAGTCCCACATTCCGCCCAGGCAGGTACTTTGTTCCGCGTTGGCGGATGATGATGTTGCCCGCGACGACCTCCTGGCTGCCGAATTTCTTTACGCCCAGGCGCTTGCTAACGCTATCGCGCCCGTTTTTAACACTGCCTTGACCTTTTTTGTGCGCCATCGCTCAAACTCCAATTTTTAGCCGTCAAACGATCGACGTTATCTTAACACGCGTCAATTGGCGCCTGTGACCAACCGTCCGATGATAACCTTTTCGCCGCTTGTACTTGTAAGCGAGAACCTTTTTATCCTTGAACTGCTCGATTACTTCGCCCGTTACATTCGCCCCAGCGATGACCGGATTACCTGTCGTTATCGTGTCGCCATCGGCGAGAAAAACAACATCGCTGAATGTAACTTTGTTTCCGGAAGCCGCCTCGAGTTTCTCGACCGCAATAGTCTCTCCCGAGCTCACCCGATATTGCTTGCCTCCAGAACGAATAATCGCGTACGCCATGCTCAGAGTCCCAGTTTTAGAAAGGTGCAGAAACTGCCACAGCGAATTGGCAATGACAACCTTTTTTTTCACTAGTATTCGCGCGCCAGAAGATGGTCCGCAAGGGCGTGCAGGATCTCCGCCTTTCGACCCAGCGGCTTCAGGAATCCGTGCGCCTCCTGCGTGAGTCGCCGGGCAATCTCCCGGGATCGCTCGAGACCGACAACCGACGGATAGGTTGCCTTCTCCGCTGTCACATCTTTGCCGGCGCTTTTTCCAAGCGTTTCGGATGTTTGTGTAAGGTCCAGAATATCGTCTATCACCTGGAATGCCAGGCCGAGAGTCTTGCCAAAATTTGATAGATTTCGCAGTTGAACCGGAGCTGCGTTTGCGCTCATCGCCCCAAGGCGAATGGAAGAACTGAGGAGCGCCGCTGTTTTGGATTCATGGATGAAACGCAGCAGCCGTACCGAAACCTTTTTCCCTTCGCTCTCAAGGTCAACGACTTGGCCCGCAATCAAATGCCTGCTGCCGGCCGCTACGGCGAGCTCTCTAACGACCTCCCTTAGCGGATATCGAGGCCAATCGGGGACCTTTGAAGCTAATTCGAAGGCAAAAGTCAAAAGGGCGTCTCCTGCCAGAACCGCTACCGCCTCGCCGAATACCTTGTGCGAAGTCGGCACACCGCGACGGAGGTCATCATCGTCCATGCAGGGTAGATCATCATGGATAAGCGAGTAGGTGTGAATGCACTCCACAGCGCAAGCGAGCGGAATCGCAGTGGCCGCTTTCCCGCCGCAACACTCGGCTGCCGCCAGACATAAGATCGGGCGCAACCTTTTCCCGCCAGCAAAAATGCTGTAGCGCATCGCTTTGTGAATCGTTTTCGGCTTGACAGCTGATTTTGGCAGGAATGCTTCGAGGGCTTCGTCCACCATTTTCTGGCGTGTAACAAGGTACTCTTTCATTTGGCAGCCTTTAGCGGAGATAGCGCTGCGCGATCGGCATGCGCCAGCCGATCCCGAAGGCAAGGCTCGTAACCCGCAGACCCGGAGCCGCCTGGCGCCTTTTATACTCGTTCATGTCAACTCTTCGCTGAATCCACCGAACGGTCTGGGGATCAAAACCGCGGGCTACGATGTCTTCCGGACTTAACTGTTTCTCAACATAGAGTTTCAAAACCTCATCCAGAACATCGTACTCCGGCAGCGTATCCTGATCTTTCTGGTTGGGTTTCAATTCAGCGCTGGGAGGTTTCAAGATTGAATTTGCAGGTATGATAGTGCCTTGGCGATTGATCCAGCGCGCCAACTGGTAGATCATTGTTTTCGGTACGTCGCTGATAACGGCCAACCCTCCGCACATGTCCCCATAAATCGTGCAGTAGCCGACTGCCAGTTCGCTCTTGTTGCCAGTGGTTAACAGGAGATGGCCGAACTTGTTTGACATCGACATCAAGATGAGTCCACGCAATCGAGATTGCATATTCTCCTCTGTAGTGTCCTCGCTTCGGCCTGCGAAGATTTCTTTGAACTGAGCTTTGAAAACTTCAAAAGGTTCCTTGATTGGCACCACCTGCCTCGCGATTCCGAGGTTCTTCGCAAGTTCACCTGCATCATCGAGACTGCCTTGGGAAGAATATTGGCTCGGCATAGAAACCCCGACGACGTTCTCGCGGCCCAGGGCTGCGACGGCGACTACCGCGGTTACCGCTGAGTCAATTCCTCCGCTCAGGCCGAGCACAGCGCTCTTGAATCCGCATTTCGCAAAATAGTCGCGAACGCCCAACACCAAGGCTTCGAAGACTTCCTCTTCCGGAGGCAGATCGACATCAGGGGAGGGGAGCCCATCAGGCGCAGCCACTGAAATCTGCTCACGAAAACCCGGCATTTGAAAGACGGTTTCTCCCCTTTCGTTAATGGCAAATGAGTTGCCATCAAAGACCAGTTCGTCGTTACCCCCGATTGCATTGCAATAAAAGAATGGTACGCGATGATCGCGGGCAAGTTCGCGGACCATCTCCCTTCGAAGTGCGGGCTTGCCAAGATGGAACGGGGACGAACTCAGGTTGAGAATAAGACGAACCCCTTTCGCAACCAGCGTCGCAACCGGACTCGTACGGTAAAGATCGCGATTGAGATACTTATCGGTCCAGATGTCTTCGCAAATTGTGATTCCGACCTTTGTTCCCAGTAGTTCCACGGGTTCCTGATGCGCGGCAGGCTCGAAGTACCGCGCTTCATCAAACACGTCGTACGTTGGCAACAGCGTTTTAAACACTTTGCGGATCGGTTTGTCCTTTTCCAGAATACCGCAAGCATTCACAAACGGTTTACCCGGGATATTGGGATTGTAATCGACGAAACCGACAAGAAGCGGGTTCGATCCGATAGAACGGCGCAGGGCCTCAAGCGATTCAAGAGTTTCAGGAACAAAACCGGATTTGAACACGAGGTCTTTTGGCGGGTATCCCGTGAGAGCCAACTCCGGAGTAAGAACCAGGTCCGCTCCCGCTGCCACTGCCCTTTCGTATGCACATAAGATTTTGGCCTGGTTAGTGCGGATGTCTCCTACGGTGGTATTGATCTGTGCGAAGCCGATTTCCATAGGTGTGCGTGTCGTGTTCCTTGAATAGCATGCTATTTCCCGGACGAGACACTAGTTCAAGAACATTTCGACGGAAGCGGCCGATGTAGGCGAACCGTCTCGGTTTGCACAGTTTTGGAGCGCGCAAAGCGGGACGCTTCGCCTACTTGCGCTCAAGGGGCAGATCTCCGAGCTGCCCGTCGAGAAAAGCGCCCTTGCCTTATGAGTACACCTCGTTAGAACGGCCGGCCCGGAGACCCGGCCCAATCTGCCTCGCACCGACAGACCGCAATTACCGCCGAAGCGGGGTTGCCTTATCTGTGTTCAGATCCGCGAGTACCTCGGGATCGCGCACGTCGGCCCATTTTCCTTTGATTTCGATTGCTTTCACCTTCCTGCCTTCCTTGGCTGCCGCGCGAATTGCGTCCGTCAGTTCATATTCGCCTCTTGGTGATTTTTCGAGACGAGCGATGTAGGGAAAAATGGAGCTCTTGAAGGTGTAGATGCCGGCATTATACCAAGGAGTATGGACTTCCCCTGGAAGCTGCTTTTCACGCAGATCGACCACCTGGAATGCGTCATTTAGATACACGGCTCCGCCCTGCGTAACGTCGTCCATGTGGCGTACCGTGACCAGGATCTCTGCGTCCATGGGATGAGTGAGGGGGACATAGCAGGAGGAATCGACTAGAATGTCGCCATAACTAAGTATGAAAGGGTTGTTGCTACAAAAATTCCTGGCCAATTCGACCACCCTACCCGTCCCGTCTTGCGTCACCTGCTCAATGTAGTCGATCTGTACTCCAAAATCCGAACCTTTCCCGAAATAGTCGATCACGATCTCTTTGCGATAGCCGACAATCAGAAGCACATTCTCAATGCCGGCGTCCCTCAGACCCTCGATGATGTATTCGACGACCGGTTTGCCACGGACCTGTAC
>DASZHC010000084.1:0-43648 GCA_035938215.1 Chthoniobacterales bacterium | reverse complement strand
TAAGCTTTTCACCAAGAGTGTTGATGTTTATCTCCAGGCCAAGCTTTTCTTCCAGATGCAGGACAAACTCCACCAGGTCGAGACTCTGTTGAATCACATCGCTCGCTTTCATCGTCTCTATGTGATCCCGCGGAACATTCGGAAAATTCTCCGCAAAAAATTCCTTCATAGCCTCTAACACTGCTTTACGGTCAATCATACTCTTGAGTCACACTCGAATACCGGTTCCGCTTGTAACATGAAAGCCGGCTCCCATTGAAAGCCATCGGATCGCCTGGCCTGGTTTGGCGCATCCTAAGATGTTCTTTAAAATATGCAAGATACTGGCACTACTCATGTTCGAACACGCCTTGAAATGGGAAAGCGATGGCTCGAGAGCCACCCTGGAAAGACCCAGTTTCTTGGCAAGGCTCAGCAGCAGCATTATTCCGGCGGGATGAATTGCCCAGGAAGCTTCCGGGTCCTTTGCCAGCTGCAAAACATTGATAGCCTCCAGCACGTGCCCCCGCACTCTGCTCTCGAATTGTTCAAGTTCCGCGATCCCAAATCGATAGTAATCACTTCCCCAATCCCACCGGATCAGGTCAATTGCATCACCTCTCCAAGATCTCAAATTTCCAAGCTCTACGGCTCCTTCTCCCGGTTCGTTCGAGATCCAAACGCCGGCACAGCCGTCGCCGAAAGTGCAGATACCTTGCCAATTGGAGCGAGCGGTACTTTTCGGGTCAAGAAGAGTCGATGTCGGCTCCATGACAACGATCAGAACATTGCGAAAATCGGCGGATAAATTGTTTACCAACTGGATTGCGCGCACGCTAGCCGTGCAGCCGCCGTTTCCGAAGTCCATCTGCGTCGCGGTTCGGCCGATCAGATTTGGCAGCTTGGAGGCAGTCAACTCGGCGATTCCCGGCAGAAGCAGACCTTCACTCGAAACGCCGAATACTGCGTCAAAAGGCTGTTGAGGAGGTTCCTTAAGAATCTCTGCAGCGATTGCCGAAGTCGACTCCTCAACTGCACGGGAAAAGGCGGCAGCATGCTCTACGAAGCCATCCATCGACAGAAACTTCCCACCCGCTTGATTGTAACGATGCCGATTCCCGATCAAGAGCAAACGAACAAAATCGAATAGGGAGGTCTTTTCGGCATCATCGGCTTCCAATTTTTCAAACCGCGAAGAGATAGCGTCGAGCATTTCCTGATTACTAAGGCGCTGCCCAACGAGGGGCGCATAAATGGCGCGTATATAACGACTCACGAGATCAGATTCGGTGAAAACACCGTAGCATGCCAGGAAGAGGTTTGTCGCCCAAATTTAGAGGGCGTCAGTTCTTAAAGCATCCTTTTACATGCCCACTCTCCATTCCTCAAGAAGGTCTGCCGGTATCTCCTTCAGGAAACGGGAAGGACGTTGAAGCTGATTATCGAGCGAACCGCTCGGCCAAAAAGCCGGGTAGGAGAGATAAAGCTCGTCCTTGGCTCTGGTGACCGCGACATAAAATAACCGGCGTTCTTCTTCTATAGCATCAAGGGATTCGAGCGAACGCGAACTCGGGAACATTCCGTCCGCTAACCAGACCACAAAGACCGCTCTCCATTCCAATCCTTTAGCCTGGTGAATCGTCGATAACGTGACCTTCTCCGTCTCCTCTTCCGGATCACCTACCCTTTCCGTGTCGCTGGTTGCCAAGAGCGATAACTGACTTAGAAACTCAATTGGATCCTGAAACGCCCTGGCGAACGACTCAAGCGTCGTGAGATCGTCGCGGCGTTGCTCATAGTTCGCATATTTAGCCTGCAGATAATCATCGTACATTGCTTCTAGGATGACGCGTATCATCCGAGCAGGTGCAATGGCTTGTCGCTGAGGAGCAATCTCGTCAAGAGTATAACAGAGTTGCTGCCATGCCTTCTCCGATTTCGGCGCGACCCGACACCGACTCAACCAGGTTTTAAAGCTGCCGCGTTCCGGATCCGGCGCCGACGAAACTTGTCCCCAAAGCTTCTCCGCTGTTTTTACTGCGACGCCAGGCAACAGTCGCGCCATGCGCTTGAACGCAACTTCATCGACCGGATTGACTACAAACTTCATGAACGCCGCGACATCCTTAATGTGCGCCTGCTCGAAGAATCTGAGCCCGCTGGTGATCGAAAAGGGGATTCCGGCTCGGGTTAGTGAGAGTTGCAACTCCAACGACTGGAAGTGGGCGCGATAGAGGACTGCTATCTCGTTGAGGTCAATCCCTTCGTCCCTTAATTCGAGAATACGCTGGCAAACGAACAAGGCCTGCTGGTTGTTGTCAATTAGCGGAACCAAAGCAGGCCTGGTGGCAAAACCCTCGCGGTGCGCTCGTAATGTTTTTGAGAATTGTTTGGTATTTGCTTTGATCGCTGCATTTGCTACTGCCAGAACCTCGGGAACGCTGCGATAATTCGTCTCGATACGATAAATCATTGCGTCGGGATAGCGCTTCGGGAAATCAAGAATGTTCTGATAATTAGCTCCCCGCCAGGAATAGATCGACTGGGCGTCGTCGCCCACGACCATTACGCTCTTGTGATGCATTGCCAGCAGGTCGATGAAGCGGGACTGAAGTTTGTTCGTGTCCTGGTATTCATCGACGAGGATAAACTGAAAATATCGCTGGTAAAATTCAGCTGCGCCCGGATCCTCTTCGAGAAGTTGGACGCACTTTGAGAGCAGATCGTCAAAGTCCACCGTGTTCGCACCGCGCTTTCGTTCTTCGTACTTTTTTTGAATGAATTCGATCTGATTCGTCAGCCGCAAAAATCTTTTGTACTTTTCGCCGATCACTTTCGCTAACGGCCGATCTGTATTCAGCGAGAAGCTGAAAATATCACCCAGCACTTCGGCGGTAGGAAAGCGGATTTCTTTGGTGTCAATTCCCGAAGATGCGAGCACTGAAGCAATCAAATCCTGCTGGTCTTCCCGATCCATGATCGAAAAGCCGGGCTGGAAACCAATTTCGCGAGCATGCCTCCGTAAGAGTCGGTTTCCGATCGAATGAAAGGTCCCGCCCCAGATTCCCCGCGTTTCCAAGGGGAGAAGCGCAGAAACCCTTGCCAGCATCTCGCGCGCAGCTCTGTTTGTAAAGGTAAGCAACAAGATGGATTGGGGTTCGACTCCGTTGTCCAGGAGCCAGGCGACTCGGTAGATAAGTGTCCGCGTTTTTCCGCTTCCTGCGCCGGCCAAAACCAGGGCGGGCCCAGGTCCGGAAGTGACAGCGGCAAACTGTTGATCATTCAACCCGGCGCGATAGTCGATGCCGCTCGATGGTAGGGGCGCGATTTTCTTGAGTTGATATTCACGAGGCATGCAGCGGAGAACCGGATAAATTGTGTTAATCAAGCTCGCTCATTGAACACTCGAAACCGGAAGAACTCAATCCTTCAGAGGACGCAGAACGCCGTGCCTGCAGAAGCGGGTGAGACGAAAACGCTTGCGTGCCGTAAGATTTTTCCTATCTTCACCCCTCTTTAGAAATATGGCATCGACTGACAACATTGATCTGAGTGCGTTTCGACTGCACGAAAAGGATACTGGCAGTGCAGACGTTCAGATCGCCTTACTGACCCGTCGAATTAATCAGTTGACCGATCATTTAAAGGCTTTTCGAAAAGATCATTCGTCCCGTCGAGGTCTGCTCAAGCTCGTAGCCACCCGTAGGAGTCTGCTTGATTACCTCAAGCGTACCTCGCAGGATCGCTACAAGTCCGTCATCGAAAAACTAAAATTGCGGAAGTAGGTCGAGCCGCTCTTGTCTCCTGGCTTTTTTGGGTTGGACCTTGTGTCATTGGAAGCTATGGTTTCAAAGCCTGCTTCGGTGGAACTTTTGCCCTTCCGATCGATTGAATGGAAACGTTCGGAGGGCGAACCCACCCGGGGGCCGAACACAATCAATACCCTAACCCTTGCCTCTGAGATCCACCAGGCGGCCTTGGTCTTAGGTCCGAGCCCCGAGGATCCTTCGGAATTCGGACCTACGAGCAAGGGCCGATGGCTTTTGGTTATACTCCGAGGCTCATTCAATGGAAAAAAGAGTCTCAAAAATCATCGGTTCCTCCGATCTCACGATCGAGACCGGAAAACTTGCTAAACTTGCCGACGGCTCAGTAACTGTCCGTTCCGGCGATACGATCATTCTGGTTGCCGCGGTGTCTGCCAGCTCAATCAAGGAAGGACAAGATTTCTTTCCGCTTACGGTAGACTATCGGGAAAAGGCAGCGGCAGTCGGCAAATTCCCTGGTGGTTATTTTAAGCGCGAAGGTCGCCCTTCGGAAAAGGAAACCCTCACTTCGCGCATGACGGATCGCCCGTTGCGACCGCTCTTTCCCAAAGGCTACTTTTATGACACACAGGTTATCAGCGTACTGTTAAGTGCCGACGGAGAGAATGACCCGGACATCCTAAGTATCAACGGGGCGTCAGCCGCTCTCTGTATTTCCGATATTCCGTTTGCCGGGCCGATTGGGGCGGTTCGAATCGGTCAAGTCAACGGGGAATTCGTTGTTAATCCCACCCATTCCGAACGTCAGCACAGCAAGATCGATCTTGTCTATGTCGGTACCTCCGAGGACGTGGTGATGATTGAAGGCGCCGCCGACGAACTGCCCGAAGAAGATTTCGTTCGTGCCCTGGAATTTGCGCATCCATTTGTCCGCGAAATCATCGAAATGCAAAAGGAACTTGCTTCCGTCGCTGGCAAACCGAAGCGGGAAGCTGCCCTTTTGAATGTTCGCGACGATCTTCTGGAGGTTGCGTACCAGGTTGCCGGAGATCGAATTGAAGCCGCCCTTTACACCAGCGGAAAGATTGCCCGGAGTAAGGCTGTCGATGCTCTGAGGAGTGAAGTTCAAGCAGCCGTCCTTGCGCATTTTCCGGACGCGACTCCATTCGAAATCTCGCAGGCGTTTGACTACCTCCAGAAAAAGGCGTTTCGGATAAGTATTCTTGATCGACAAAAGCGCTGTGACGGGCGCGGTCTCTTTGAGATTCGTCCGCTGAGCGCGGAAGTTGGCCTGTTGCCGCGTTCCCACGGTTCGGCACTTTTTGGACGGGGTGAGACGCAAGCCGTTGCTCTCGCAACGCTCGCCTCGGTCGAAGAAGCCCAAATGATCGACGGCTACACCGGTGGAGAACAATCCAAGCGTTTTATTCTGCACTATAACTTTCCACCGTTCAGTGTCGGCGAAACCGGCCGCTTCGGGAGTGCCAGCCGACGCGAAATCGGCCATGGCGCCCTGGCCGAAAGGTCGATTGAGCCGGTCATCCCGAGTGAAAACGAGTTCCCGTATGCAATCCGAGTCAGTAGCGAGGTGATGGAATCAAATGGCTCGACTTCAATGGCAAGTGTTTGTGCGGGCGTGATGGCCTTGATGGACGCCGGCGTCCCAATCCGAAAACCTGTAGCCGGTATTTCTGTGGGACTGGTCACTGAATATGAAGCTGAGCAACTGAAGCGCTATGCCACTCTTACCGATATTATCGGGTCGGAAGACCATTTCGGCGACATGGACTTCAAGCTTTGCGGTACCAGAGACGGTATTACCGGTTTTCAGCTGGACCTAAAGCTTCCCGGCATATCGCATAAAATTATGGCGGAAGCGATTCGGCAGGCCAGGGATGCACGAATGAAAGTACTCGACGTGATGACCGTCGCGATCACCGTGCCGCGCAAGGAGTTGAGCCAATATGCGCCGCGAATTGAAACCGTAAAGATTCATCCGGACAAGATCGGTCTCCTGATTGGGCCTGGGGGCAAGACAATCAAGGGCATCGTGGCTGAGACGGGGGCCGAGATTAATATCGATGACGATGGCTCAGTACACATCTATTCAGCCAACCGCGACAGTTTGAATCGCGCAAAGGAAATCATCGTCGGGATGACCAAGGAGATTGAAGTGGGCGAGACGTATCAGGGGCGGGTTGTATCGATCAAGGATTTCGGCGCGTTCGTTGAGGTCTTGCCCGGGAAAGATGGACTGGTTCACATTTCTGAGCTGGCGGACTTTCGCGTAAAGAGCGTCGAAGACGTGGTGAAGGTCGGAGACCTGGTGTGGGTAAAATGCATCGGAATCGATGACAAGGGTCGCGTGAAGCTCAGTCGCAAGGTGGCTATGCGCGAGCGCAACGCCGAAGCCGAGAACGCTTTGCAAGACCAGTAATTCACCGGACGGGGTCATGTCTCAATATTCAACATTCGCTCGGCGACAAGCGAGCAACTTTGGTTCATGTAAAGGGCGAATGTTGAATATTGAGACATGACCCCGTCCCCAAATTGCATTGTTTGGCGTTCTTAATTTTTAATGAACGCCGAGTAATAATTCTCCGTGCCCGGCCAAAATTCCGTTGCGATTAGAAAAAGTAATACTAGCCTCACGTTCTGTCGGAGAACGGTCGGAATGCACAGAGATTTTGATTGCCTAAGTCATCGAAGCCCATATTCTCGGGCTCTTCAAAAAGCCTGAGGTGTTGCTTGAACTCAAATGTGTTAACACCAGAGGAGTGTAGCCGGTTCAGTTGTAGTGGTCGTGTCGCGCTCAGCGGTCACGGATCCTTAACCCGATTTGTGACGTTGCATGGCTAATATCTTTCCTCGCTGGACTAATCACCTGCCCATAAAGATTGTTTTCTGCCTCCTCCTCCTGAGTTGTGCAGCTTCAGCCGCCTATTGGTACTACTTAACGCCGGAGTATATGCGTGTGGGCTATCAGCCGGTGCAACCGGTCCCGTTTTCTCACGATATCCATGTCACACAGCTTGGGATGGATTGCAGATATTGCCACTCCTATGTGGAGATCTCGTCTCACTCGAATGTGCCGACGACTCAGACCTGCATGAATTGCCACACCCAGATTCAGTCCACGAATCCCAAGTTAGCAGCGGTTCGCGAAAGCTGGCAGACCGGGCAGCCGGTCAATTGGGTAAAAATTCATCAGGTGCCGGACTTTGCATATTTCAATCATTCGGTGCACGTGAACCGCGGCATCAGCTGCGTCAGTTGCCACGGTCAAGTGAATCACATGGAAGTGGTCTTTCAGCATGAATCTCAGACGATGGGCTGGTGCTTGAATTGCCATCGGCACCCGGAGAACAATCTACGACCGATAGATCAGGTATTTAACTTGGATTGGAAGCCAGGCAACCAGGAGTCTCAGCAGCAGATTGGCTTCGAACTTAAAGAAAAATGGAATATCGACCCGCCGCAGAATTGCTCGGGTTGCCACCGGTAATGAAGACAGTTTTTCGGCATCCTCCTGAAGATCTCAGCGGCAAGCGCTACTGGCGGAGTCTGGAAGAATTAGCCGATACGCCGGAGTTTCGGTCCTGGCTCGAGCGCGAACTCCCGGCTGGTGCGGCGGAATTGGAATTAGATGGCGTCTCTCGTCGCAACTTCCTTCGCCTTATGGGCGCTTCGATGGCGCTTGCCGGAATTGGTCTAAGCGGTTGTCGCAGGCCGGAGGCTTATATCGTTCCCTATACCAAGAGTGTTGAATGGCTCGTGCCCGGCAAGGCTGTCTTGTATACAACATCGATGCCAGGGCCGAAGGGTGGTGTGCCGCTGATCGCAACGACATTCGAGGGGCGTCCCACGAAACTCGAGGGCAATCCGCTCGTTCCTTCAAGCAATGGAGGAACAGATCTGTTTGCTCAGGCGTCGGTGCTAGATCTCTACGATCCGGGGCGAGCTCGCACTTTCATCCGCGACGGCGAAGAGGCAGGTGCTCAACAGTTCGATGCCTATCTCGCCAGTGTAGCGAAGGATTTGGAGGCGACTAAGGGCGCCGGATTCGCCATTCTGATGGAAGAGCAGGTTTCTCCAACGCGCGACCGTTTTCTACGAAAGGTTAAGGAGCGATTTCCTGAAAGTGGCTTGTACACCTACAATCCGCTCGGATTCGAGGAGCATGACTTGGCAGTGGCTGCTCTATTTGGCCCTGATATAGCTTTGAGAGCGGATTTTGAGGTGGCCGACGTAATCGTTTCGCTGGATAGCGACTTTCTGGGCATAGAGCAGACTGTGCAATCGGTCCGGGACTTCAGCCGGCGCCGCCGAGTGCACGGTTTGGGACAAGACATGAACCGGCTGTATGCAGTTGAGAATCGCTACACGATCACCGGTGGAATGGCTGACCACCGGTTCCGCTGTGCAGCGTCGCAGATTCCTGCGTTTGCGGTGAAGTTGGCAAAAGAAGTTGCGGCTTCGACGAACGACCGGGTTTTAAATGCAGTTGTGGCCCAATTGAAAGATCGCGGCACGCCGTTTGATCAGGTATGGATAAAGGAGTGTGCTGCCGATCTTGTCGCAAGGAAAGGAAAAAACCTTGTGCTGCTTGGGGATCGGTTTCCGGCGTGGGTCCATGGAGTTGTGCTTGCGACAAACAACGCCCTTGGCGCCTTCGGTTCGACGCTCCGGGTGCTTAGCGTACCGCGCGTTAAGACCTCAAGCTTGCGAGACCTTGTTGCTGACACGAAGGCTCGGGCAATTAAGAGGCTTTTTATTTTTGGCGGAAATCCTGTTTATGCGGCGCCGGCGGATTTTGAATGGGGCGAACTTCAGCGAGCGATTCCCGAGGTGGTCCGGCTTGGTTACTGGTTTGACGAGACATCCAGCCCTTCCAAGTGGCATGTGCCGGAGGCGCATTATCTCGAATCGTGGGGTGACCAGCGCGCTCCGGACGGAACCTACCTTCCGATTCAGCCGATGATTCTTCCCTTGTTCGGGGGCTTGTCGCAACTCGATCTGCTGGCCAAACTGGCCGGACTTCCTGCCGGCGTTGAGGCGATTCGCGAGACCTTCAAGACATTTAACCAGGAGAGCGATTTCGAGTCGGCCTGGACAAGATTCTTGCGGCAGGGATTTGCCGAGTCGAGCAGCTATCAGGCTGCGAAAGCCGAATTTAACCCGAATGCATTACCGGACCTCCTGAAAACGGCAGGGCCTCCTCCAGGACCTGTATCCCCGGGTGCGATCGAAATTGTGTTTCCGGCTGATTACAAGATCTACGACGGCAGGTACGCCAATAACGGCTGGTTGCAGGAATTGCCGGATCCGATAACAAAGATCACGTGGGATAACGCGATTTCGTTGAGCAAATCGACTGCGAAGTCTCTGCAGTTGCAGGACGGCGACCTTGTCGAGATCGCTGTCAACGGTAGAAAGTTGCAGGCGGCCGTGATGATCGCCCCCGGCCATGCCGACTATTCGCTTAGCCTTCCGCTCGGGTATGGACGATGGGTGGTCGGAAAGGTTGGGCAGGGGACAGGTTTCAATGCGTACGCGCTGCGGACGTCCGACTCGCCGTATTTCGCGACGGGAGCCACGGTAAATCTCATTCAGAAGAATGGACATCGGCTCGTCCAGACGCAAAACCATTACAGCATGGAGGGTCGGGCCCTGGTCCGAGAAGCGACCGTCGACGAATTCAAGAAAAATCCTGCCTTTGCGAAAACCGTTTGGATGGATGCGGAAATTCCGCCGAACGTATCGCTATACAGCCATCCGCCCCTTAACGCTCCAAACCAGTGGGGTATGGTTGTCGACTTGAACACTTGCATCGGTTGCGCGGCTTGCGTGATCGCTTGCCAAGCGGAAAACAACATCCCGATCGTCGGTAAAGATCAGGTAGATAGAGGCAGAGAAATGCACTGGATCCGTGTCGACAGATACTTCGCCAGTGCGGAGGGGGATAAGAATAATCCGCATCTCGAAGAAGATCCGGAAATGGTCATGGAACCGATGATGTGCCAGCACTGCGAAAATGCGCCTTGCGAAACCGTCTGCCCGGTTAATGCGACGGTGCACAGCGAAGACGGGCTCAATGTGATGGTTTACAACCGGTGCATTGGCACCCGCTACTGCTCAAATAACTGTCCTTTCAAGGTTCGCCGTTTCAACTTCTTTAGCTACAATGACAGACCGGTGATGGATCGCGTCGAAAAGGGTTTGCCTGGATTTCAAGGCAAACAGCAGCTCTATCTCGGGCCGTTGGCCCCCTGGGGTATGGACGAACTGTCGAAGATGCAGAAAAATCCGAACGTTTCGGTTCGGATCAGAGGTGTAATGGAGAAATGCACCTACTGCCTGCAAAGGATCGAAACTGCAAAGATCTCTCAACGCGTGAAAGCAGGGGTAAAAGGCGATCTGAGCCTTCCGACCGATAGTGTAAAAACGGCATGCCAGCAGGCATGCCCTGCCGAAGCAATTGTCTTCGGTGATATCAAGGACCCGAAGAGCAAGGTTTCGCAGCTCCGTACCCTGCCTCAAAATTATCATCTTCTTGAGTACCTGAACATTCAGACTCGAACGACTTATCTCGCTCGGATCCGCAACCCAAATCCAAAAATGCCGGGTGCGGCGAGGGTCGGCAACATCAATGTAGATGAACACGGCGATCAGAGACACAGTGCGCCGCGGGCAGAAAGTGAAATGGATGGAGGAAATGCCTGATGGCTGAACCCGATGCATCAACGGTCGCTTTCGAGGAGCGGATGCCAAGGCGCCCGCTCGTTCTGAACAACCATTCGATGGCATGGATCTCGGATCGGATCGCCGGGATCGTGCAGAACAAAGCGCCGCTTTGGTGGTGGATTACCATTAGCATCACGGGTTCCTTCGCGGCTTTTGGGACATTCTGCATGCTTTATCTCCTATTCACCGGCGTTGGCGTTTGGGGCAACAACGTTCCGGTCGGCTGGGCCTGGGACATCACGAACTTCGTATTCTGGATCGGCATCGGCCACGCCGGAACCCTGATTTCGGCGATTTTGCACCTCTGTCGCCAAAAATGGCGCACCTCGATCAACCGCGCGGCTGAAGCTATGACATTGTTTGCCGTGATTTGCGCCGCGATCTTCCCGGGTATTCATGTCGGCCGCATGTGGATGGCCTGGTTTCTGGCTCCGATTCCAAACCCAAATTGGATCTGGCCCAATTTCCGTAGCCCCTTGATGTGGGACGTCTTCGCGGTTTCGACCTACTTCACCGTCTCGGTCTTGTTCTGGTATCTTGGGTTGGTCCCGGATTTAGCGACAATGCGGGACCGGGCAAAAGTGAAGGTATCCCGAATCGTCTACGGTATACTCGCCTTTGGATGGCGTGGCGGAAATCGACAATGGCGCCACTACGAGATGGCGTATCTGATCTTGGCTGGTATTTCGACGCCGCTGGTCTTGTCGGTGCATTCGACAGTTTCATTCGATTTTGCGACGTCTGTGGTGCCGGGTTGGCACACGACAATTTTTCCTCCTTACTTTGTCGCCGGAGCTATTTTTGGGGGATTTGCGATGGTGCTGACGTTGATGCTCCCTGCGCGATCGCTCTACAAGCTCCAGGATGTATTCACCTGGGACCATATCGACGTGATGTGCAAACTCCTCCTGCTGACCGGGTCGATCGTCGGCTACGCGTACTGCATGGAGTTTTTTGTCGCCTTCTACGGAGCAAATCCGTTCGAGCGCTTCGCGTTTTTGAATCGCTATTTTGGCCCCTATTGGTGGGCTTCCTGGACAATGTTTACCTGTAACGTGATCATGCCGCAGCTCTTCTGGGTCCGCGCTTTCCGCCGGAACTGGGCGATCGTCTTCTTCGTTTCTATGTGCGCAAATGCCGGGATGTGGTTTGAGCGCTTTGTGATTTTCGTGATTTCCCTGCATCGCGATTTTCTGCCATCCGCCTGGCGCATGTACTATCCGACCTGGGTCGATGTATTTACCTTCATCGGAACCATCGGCATCTTTCTTACTCTCTTTTTGTTGTTCATCCGCTTCCTGCCTATGGTAGCGATGTCTGAGGTCAAGGGCGTGCTTCCAGAGGCCGATCCGCACTATCATCCGAGAACGGAGCCGGAGAGTGAGTCACGAGAGGAAGCCCACGCATGAGTGCCGCAGCCGCCGAAAGATCAGTTTTCGGAGTTATTGCTGAGTTTCCCAGCGCCACTGCTCTTTTTGGGGCGGCCGAAAAGGTGCGCGACCAAGGGTACCGATTCTGGGATGTCCATTCCCCGTTCCCGATTCATGGGATGAACAAGGCAATGGGGCTCGGAAAGTCGACGCTTGGCTACATCATTTTTTGCGGTGGGTTTACCGGTTTCGCAACCGCGGTGCTCCTGGAGTTCATTCCTTCCTCCTACCTGTATCCCCTCATTGTTCATGGAAAGCCCGTGAATTTTTTCACCGTTCCGCCTTTTCTCCCGATCATGTTCGAGCTGACGGTCTTACTTTCGGCTTTCACGGCCTTCTTTGGCGTCTTCTTGATGAATCGCCTGCCTCGATTGCATCATCCTCTGTTCGATTTCGAGCCCTTCAAGCGTGTTACGAACGACGCCTTTTTCCTGGCAATAGAAGCTGTGGATCCAAAATTTTCCGAAATAGGGACTCGAGAATTTCTGGAAGAGATCGGCGGTCAAGGCGTCACGGTGCTTTACGAGAATGATTAGGAACTTCTTGATTGGCTTTTCTTTGTTGACCTGCATGGTGATCGCCTTGTTGGGGTTCCAGGGACAACATCGGCAAGTGCCCGCCATCGAGTTTTTCGGCGACATGAAGCGGCAGGATAAGGTGAAATTCCAAAAACCAAGCTCGTTCTTTTCCGATGGCCGCGCAGCTCGTCCCCCAGTCGATGGAACCGTTCCGATGGGATACGATATTCCGGGTCATCCGATGCAAAATTCAGGAGTTCCCACGGACGACGTCAGTTCGCCACTCGGAGAGTTTTCGGTAGGCACTGACTATATGAACACCGGAAAGATGGGTGACCAGTGGGGAACTGGCATACCCCTTCCTGTAACCCCGGGGCTTCTGGAGCGAGGGCAAAAAGTCTTTACGATCAACTGTGCGGTTTGCCACGGAGCGACGGGTCAAGGGAACGGGATTGCTTCCAAATACGGTCTGCTGGGTATCGCGAACTACCACCAGGACAAATATCGCCAGATGGCCGATGGACAGATTTTTAATACCATCACCCATGGTTATAACACCATGATGGCGTACGGCGACAAGGTCACTGTAAAGGATCGGTGGGCGATGATCGCCTATATGCGGGCGCTCCAAAAGAGCCAGAATGCGCGCCTCGACGACGTTCCCGCTGATCACCGGGCTGCGCTGGAGGCCGAGCTAAAGGCCGGAAATCCGTCACCTCCGGGACCCGCTCAGCAACCGGCTCAGCCTCAGCAAGCAACGACGCGATAAACATGATGAGTCACGAACAACTTAGAGTTCCAAGACCCGAGACTTTTCATGGCCGGAACATGAACAGGATTTTCCTGGCGCTTCTCGCGGTCGGAGCCGGCGCGCTTTTGATTACCTTGACCATTGGGTTTGCTGCTCCGGCAGGCAGCGAATTGAGGAGGCAGTTCGCATTTTCGTGGCTTTTCGGCTTCCTCTTTTTTTTCACAGCCCTGCTGGGATGCTTCTTCTGGATATTGGTGCATCATGCGACCGATTCGGGCTGGGGTATCGTTGTCCGGCGACAAATGGAGAATCTGGCATGCCTTTTGCCCTGGATGATCCTGTTCTTTTTGCCTCTGTTCGTCGTGCGTCGAGATATCTGGGATTGGATTGGTGCGAAGGAGAGTCCGGTGCTGGATCCACATTTGGCAGACAAGCTCGGATATTTCGAGCTTCGCTTCGGGTCTGTTGTGATTCCGTTCTTTTGGCTGCGAGCGATTCTCTACTTTGCATTCTTCGGCCTCGCTGCTCAGTATTTTCGCCGTACCTCGATTCGTCAAGATAGCGACGGCGATCCCAGGTGGTCTATCCAGATGCGCGGCGTTTCTTTCCCGGGGATTCTCGTTTTTGCCGCATGCACGACTTTACTATCCTTTGATTGGTTCTCATCTCCGGACTATCGCTGGGCCTCGACCATGTGGGGTGTTTACATTTTTGCCGGGGCTGGGGGCGCCGGAATGGCCCTGATAATCATCGTCGTGACGGCGGTGCGAGATGCCGGTTACCTGCGGTTTGTGAACGAGGAGCATTACCATATCATGGGGAAGCTCCTGTTCACTTTCTCTATTTTCTGGGGCTATATCGGCTTTTCTCAATACATGTTGATCTGGTACGCGAACATCCCGGAAGAAACCGAATGGTTTCTGCGCAGGAACATTGAATCCTGGAACATCCTCAACACGTTCCTCGTTATTGGGCGATTCTTCGTGCCCTTCCTGTACCTGCTCTTCCAGTTCACCAAACGCAGCCCGAAGCTCCTCGTGGCAATCTCCTATTGGGTGCTTGGCATGCATGTTCTTGACACTTATGTGACCATATTGCCTTTCGTTCATCCGCGCGGATTCCAAATCGATATTCTCGATTTCCTGTCGCTTCTTGCGATTGGGTGTCTGCTTGCGTTTCTGTTTCTGCGGCGCCTGGGCACAGCTTCTCTTTTTCCAGCGCGCGACCCTCGGCTGGTTGAGTCGCTCAAACTGAGTAATTGAGTTTGATGAGAAGAACTGCCCAAAAGAACCGAGTTTCGACTTCAATGATAATCACCGGCGTGGTGATGCTTCTTTTGTTCCTTGGTTTGGTCGCATTGCTCGTTCTGCAACGCGAACATGTCCAAACCTATGATGAAGTTCGCAAGGAACATCGTCTGAAGAACCTTGCCGAGCTCAACGGGGAAAACGAAAGAATTCTCACGCAATATCACTGGGTGGATAAGGCGAAGGGAGTGGTGGGAATTCCGATCAACCGAGCGATGAGTCTGGTGTTGGCCGAATTGCAATCCGTTCGACCCCATGCAGCGGGGCCGATCAGCAATCCTTCGCCGGCTGGAAGTCCCTCGCCGGGAGCTGGCGCTGCGCTGGGTCCAAGTGCTACACCGGCTCCAGCTGCTACCCCGGTTCCCGCGCAGAGCAGTGCGACAAATCCCTGAATTCTCTTAAGACCGATGAATCAGCCCGCTATTCCAGAAACTATTCCGCTAGACAATCTTCCGAGTGGGCGCGACGATCGCGAGGGCACCGGCTACGCGGTCCGGGTGCCGGTTCTGGTCTTTCTTGTTTCGGCTGTTTTTTGGTTGCTGGTTTCCTCCTGCTTGGGACTACTGGTTTCCACCGAATGCCACCGGCCAGGCTCCCTGACTATATTCTCGAATCTCCCCTGGCTGACTTTCGGCAGGGTTTTCCCGGCTTTTCAGAATGCTCTTGTTTATGGCTGGTTGTCCACAGCTGGAATGGGCGTGGCAATCTGGTTGGTTTCGCAGCTTTGCAATACGGCACATCGGACCGGCTATCTTCCTGTGTTGTCCGGAGTTACGTGGAACATTGGGGTCGGCGTCGGCATTCTCTCGGTCCTGGGCGGAGGTGGCAATGGCAGGCCACTCTTGGATTTCCCGTTTCACGCTGCTTTTCTTCTCCTGCTCGGGTTCTTGTTTTTTGGGATCTGGGCGGTCGTGGTTATCTGGAATCGAGAATCCGGATCCGTTTATGTGTCCGAGTGGTATATTTTCGCGGCGTTGCTCTGTTTTGCATGGAGCTTCACGACTGCAAATATCGTTTTGAATCTACCTTTGAGCTCAATCGGGCCGGCGCCTGGCGTTTCGCAGGGAGCGATTCACGCCTGGTATGAGAAAAGTCTCTTTGGTCTATGGCTCGCGCCGCTCGCTCTTGCGGTGGCCTATTACATCATCCCCAAGTCCCTCGAAAAACCGATCTACAGCTATAAATTGGCCCTCCTCGGTTTTTGGGCATGGATCGGGTGCGCGGCATTCAGTGGCATGACCGTGTTCATTGGGGGGCCCTTCCCAGTGTGGATGGTGACGATGGGAATTGTCGCCAATGTCCTGGCTCTTATTCCGGTTCTTGCGGTGGCCGCGAATTTTCACATGACCACGAGATCGGCGGTCGAACGCGGAGGGTCGAGTCTGGTGTTTCGTTTTGTGGCGCTAGGGGCCATGATGTTTACGTTCTATGGCTTTGAGGCGGCAACGAATTCGTTACGGAAGATTGGGCAGTTCACGGAGTTCACCCTGGTTATCCTTGGTCAAAATCATCTTTTCCTTTACGGTTTTTGCAGCCTGATTCTGTTTGGGGCAATTTACTATCTTTTGCCGCGCCTCTTAGATCGGCGGATCATCTTTGAGGGCATCGCCGAGTTTCATTTCTGGCTCAGCGTCGTTGGATTTGCGCTGCTCTGGTTCGATCTTACGATGGGCGGGTTGATTCAGGGTTTTGGTTTGCAAGACGCCAAAGTTTCGATGGACGCGATCGGTGATCTTTTGAAGCCATTTCTGATGATTCAATCTGTTGCCGCCCTTATCATTTTCGCGGCTAACGTCACGTTCGCTATTACGGTAGGGTTGATACTCCTGCTTCCGGGTCGAGTGCGAAACCGCTCGGATGTTCCCGAGACTTCGATGGAAAGAACACCGGAGGTGACTGTCGCGTGAACAAGTTTGCCCATTTGTTCCTTGGAGTTTTTGGGCTTTTCGGAGCTTCATGGCTGGCCTTTGTAGCCTATCCGTACATCACTTTCGCCGGCATGCAGCCCAACAAGGATTCGAACACTGGCGCCGTTGCACCCCAGGGGAACCCGGGCACGACCGAGCAGGGCGCCAGGGTTTTTGCGGCGAATGGGTGCGTGTACTGCCATAGCCAGTTTGTGCGCGGCGAGAACGAAGGTGCCGATATCGATCGAGGATGGGGCAAACGGCGCACCGTTGCCAGAGACTACATGTTTGATCACTACGTCTTCCTGGGAAATTCACGGCTGGGCGCGGACCTCGCAAACATCGGCGTCCGGCAGACAGATCCCCAATGGTTTTATCGTTTACTCTATGATCCGCGATCTGTGCACCCTGAATCTGTAATGCCGTCGTTTCGATATTTATTCAGGACGCAGAAGATTTCAGGACAGGCCTCCGCGGACGCGCTCAAGTTGAACGGCCCGGGTGCTCCACGCAGCGGATATGAGATTGTGCCCACGGAGGAGGGGAAGGCTATTGTGGCGTATCTGATTTCCCTTAAGAAGAACTATGCTTTACCCGAGGCACCCGAACCGGCGGAGTGAATGAGCTCTAACCCGAAAGAAAATCATATTGGCCAAGTGCCGGGCTCTCAGGAAGCATTTGACCGAATGGACAGCGGGTTGCCCGGTGGGCAAGAGACTCTTACGGGAGAATCCGGAGCGCCAACGATCGGCGACGCGCCTATCCCGTCCTGGCTCATGGGTGTAATCGGTGTGGGTCTTTTTTGGGCTGGAGCTTATTTGTTTTCCTTCAGCGGCGGCTTTAAACCAGATGTGTTCGACTATGAACCGAAGTTTGGCGTCGTAAGTGGCGCGCAGGTCGCTCCAGATCCAAAAGTGGTTGGGAAAGCGCTTTTTTCCGCTAATTGCATTACCTGCCACCAAGCGAATGGCCAGGGACTTCCGGGGCAATATCCACCTCTGGCGGGATCAGAAATTGTGTTGGGCCCAGCGCTGAATCATACGATAGCGATCGTTTTAAAAGGGTTGCAGGGCCCGGTGACGGTGGAGGGCAAGGCATTCAACAATGCGATGCAGCCCTGGGAAGGCCAATACACGGATCAACAGCTTGCGGCCATTCTGACCTATGTCCGATCCGACTGGGGAAATAACGGACCGCCGGTGACTGCGGAAATGGTAAAACAAGTCCGGGACGAGATCAAAGATCGCAAAGAACAATGGACCTGGGCTGAATTACAGAAAATGCCGCCGAAAGACATGGCCGCAGCGGCTGCAGGTGGAAGTCCGCCACCAGGGCAACCAAAACCGGCAAACCCCGGGCAGCAAAATCAATCTGCGCCGCCTGCACCCGCTCAGCCTCCGACAAAAGGCTGATGGCAATGTCTCATGACAACAACCAGCCATAGCAGTATGCTAGCGTACTGTTCCTTAGCGAATTAATTTATGTTAAAGCAGTCTTCGCGAACAAGTCTTGCCTTCCTTGCAATGGTCGTCCTTCTGCTGATCGCAAGCGGCGTTTGTGGGCGTGCCGCCGTCCGTACGTCGGACCTGTGGTGGATGCCGGAGGTTGCCAGCAAGGGGGGCGTCCTGATCGATAAACTCACCTACTTTATTTATTATCTGACGGGCGCGGTGTTCGTGCTGACGCAGGTTGTCTACATCTATTTTCTCGTTAAGTACCGGTCCAGGAAAGGCGCCAAAGCTACCTACAGCCACGGCAACAACCGCCTGGAATTGCTCTGGACCGGTATACCCACGGCGATTTTTATCGGTCTTTGGGGATATAGCAATCATCTCTGGTGGGACGTTCTTCATGCGCCAACGCCCCCGGACACAATGGAGGTAGGCGTGCTGGCCTACCAGTTCGGATTCAGTTTTCAATATCCCGGCGCGGACGGGAAGCTCGGCCAATCGGACGTCAAACTGATCGGGAATGACAACATATTCGGAAATGACCCGAACGATCCGGCCACAAAGGACAACTTTCAATCCAGTGTTTTGGAGCTTCCGATCAACAAACCGGTTCGCGTCCGGCTCAATTCAAGGGACGTAATCCACGCGTTTTACGTGCCGCAATTCCGCGTTTACCAGGACATTGTTCCAGGTCGCACGATCGATTGGGTTTGGTTCACTCCAACCAGGCTCGGGTCCTATCAGCTGGCCTGTAATCAGCTGTGTGGCTCAGGCCACTACAATATGAAAGCGCAAATCGAAGTTGTGACCCAGGAAGATTTCGACAAATGGTATAAGGAAAAGGCGGCTGCAGCCGTTATCCCTGCCGGAAATGCGCCGGCGCAAAGCAAATAACCGCAGGAGACCTCATGTCACAAACCATAGCTCATCCCGAGGCGTCAGAAGTTGAGTCGTCACACGGCCATCATGCTGAGCTAAGCTTTTTCCGAAAATATATCTGGTCGGAGGACCACAAGACGATCGCGATACAATACCTGTTCACGAGCTTGTTTTTCCTGCTTGTCGGTGGTTTGCTCGCCATGGGTGTGCGCTACCAGCTGGCGTTCCCGGGGGTTCCTGTCCCAATCATCGGCTCGTTTCTTCCGAGCTGGCTTGTAACTTCTGCGGGCGCCATTCAGCCGGGGGGATATAACGCGCTTTTCACAATGCACGCGACGGTCATGGTCTTTCTTGTTATCATGCCTTTGCTGATCGGCGTGTTCGGCAACTTTCTCATTCCGCTCAAGATCGGGGCGCCGGACATGGCATTTCCGTTTTTTAATGCGCTCTCCTACTGGCTGTTCCTTCTCTCCGGCATTATTCTGTTATCGAGCTTTTTTGCGCCGACCGGATTTCCTGCTTCAGGTTGGACTTCTTATGCCCCGTTATCTTCCCATGCGCAGTACAACGGCACCCAAATCGGCCAAAGCTGCTGGTGCGTCGGTCTTTTTGTGAACGGCCTCGCGTCCATTGCCGGAGCTGCAAATTACATCACGACCGTTATCAACATGCGCGCGCCCGGGATGAAAATGTTTCGGCTGCCTCTCCCGATCTGGGCGCTGTTGATCACTGCGTTCCTGCTGCTTCTGGCTGTGCCGGTTCTTTCTGCGGCTGCGGCAATGCTTTTTTGCGACCTCAATTTCGGTACCAGCTTTTTCTCTTCCAGCAACTACGGACAACCGCTACTCTGGCAACACTTGTTCTGGTTTTTTGGTCATCCGGAGGTCTACATCATGATAGTGCCGGCCATGGGGCTAGTATCGGAAATCATATCGGTCAATTCGCGGAAGCCGATTTTTGGATACAAGGCGATGGTTTTCGCGATGGTAGCCATCGGTGTTCTCGGTTTCATCGTTTGGGGACATCATATGTTTGTCAGCGGGATGAATCTCCTTCTCTCTGCGACCTTCTCATTCTCAACGATGGTGATTGCGGTCCCGTCCGCTATCAAAACCTTCAACTGGATGGGAACTGTTTGGGGCGGCTCGATCAAGTACACGACGGCGATGTGCTTTGCGCTCGCCTTTGTTTCAATGTTCGTGATCGGCGGTTTGAGCGGGATCTATATGGCCGCTACTCCGGTGGATCTATTCATCCACCACACCTACTTTATTGTTGCGCACATCCACTATGTGTTGTTCGGAGGGAGCCTGTTTGGGGTTTTCGGGGCGATTTATTTCTGGTTCCCGAAAATGTTCGGACGGATGATGAATGAAACCTGGGGCAAGATTCATTTCGCTCTGGCTTTCATCTTCTTCAATTGCACCTTTTTTCCAATGCATAACCTTGGGCTGAACGGCATGATGCGCCGAATTGCCGATCCAACTCAATACGAGCATCTTCGTAGCCAGCAGCCCGTTAACATTTTTATAACGCTCAGCGCGTTCGCGCTTGGTTTGTCGACGATCCCGTTCTTGATCAACTTCTTCTATAGCATGTTCAAGGGACCGAAAGCGCCAATCAACCCGTGGAAATCGACCACCCTGGAATGGACGGTTCCCTGGCCGACGCCGCACGGAAATTTTGAAACGACGCCAACGGTCTATCACGGACCGTACGAGTACAGCGTTCCTGGAATGGAAGAGGATTATCTGCCTCAAAATCAACCCGCTCCCGACACGGTCAGGCTCGCGGCGCACTAGATTCAATGGGAACACCCGGCCTTGCAAATCGGCTCCTGCACTGGTTCGCTTTTTTTGTTGCTTGTAGTGTTTTAATTCTCATCTGCAGCGGCGGTCTGGTAACGAGTCATGAAGCTGGAATGGCCGTTCCGGACTGGCCCAACAGCTTTGGCTACAGCATGTTCCTCTTTCCGGTTTCGCGATGGGTGGGAGGAGTGTTTTTTGAGCATACTCATCGCCTCATTGCGAGCGCTGTTGGTCTTATGACGCTCGTCCTTTGTGGGATGACACTCGTGATCGAGCAAAGGCGATGGGTGAAGTGGCTCGCTGGAGTCGCCGTGTTAGCTGTGATTGTTCAAGGAGTCTTAGGCGGGTTGCGTGTTACCGAGCACAACGCTCTGCTTGGACTATTTCACGGATGCCTTGCACAGAGTTTTTTCTGCCTTACGGCAGCGATCGCCCTTGTTACTTCCAGGTTCTGGAGCGAGATCAAAGCTGTGGCCGACGGCAACGCCGTTCGCCGCCTGAGGTCGTGGACCGTCGGGGTAACAATCGTGGTGTTCGTCCAGTTGGCACTGGGTGCCTCAATGCGTCACTCTCACGCCGGCTTGTCTATCCCGGATTTTCCCACGGTTTACGGCGGCATATTGCCGCCGGTTAACGCTGCTTCAATTGCGGCAATTAACGAAGTACGCGTTTCGCAGGAGGCTCAACCGCCGATTTCCGCCGGCCTTATTCTTCTACAGTTTGTCCACAGAGTCTTGGCGGCAGTGATCGTAATAGCGCTTACATCCGTTGCCGTTGGCATGATCCGTCACCGCGAACTCGCGCGTCGAATCCGGTTGGCAGCCGGCTTCTGGTCGATTCTGGTGCTTATCCAGTTTGGGCTCGGGGCATGGACCATCTGGAGCAACAAAGCCGCCGACGTTGCAACCGCGCACGTTTTTGTCGGCGCGCTGATTCTGATGACCGGAGTGTTGCTCAGCGTCATTTTGTCGGCGATCGCGGCTCGAAACACAGGCGCAAACAACGGCTGGGTCGATGCCAAACAAAAAGAGGTCGCACAAGCGTGAGCGCACTCACCCACAAGCCGCGACTAACCGGATTACCCAACGCCAACGGGCCTCACGCCCGCCACTGGGTATCGGATGTCTCGGAACTGTGCAAGGCGAGAATCACGTTCATGGTGCTGATTACGACAGCCGTAGGTTTTTTGCTCGGTTGGCGTGGCCCGATTAATCTGCTGTCTTTTGTCCAGACACTTTGCGGCACGGCTCTCGCCGCTTCCGGGGCTGCGGCGTTGAACCAAGTCTTTGAAGTAGAGCTCGATGCCCGGATGCGTAGAACGCGCGATCGTCCTTTGCCCGGACGTCGAATGACGGTTGATGAGGCATTGGTCATCGGGATTTTCTGTTCGGCCGCAGGGATTTTGTGGCTCAGTTTGGCAATCAACTTTTATGCCGGCATTCTGACCGCGATCACGATTGGAACCTATGTTTTTGTATACACTCCGCTCAAAAGAATCACGACTTTAAACACGATCGTGGGGGCGATCCCGGGTGCTCTTCCTCCGGTTATTGGTTGGACCGCGGCGCGCGGGCACGCTGATTTTGAAAGTTGGATTCTATTCGCCATTCTGTTCCTCTGGCAGATGCCTCACTTTCTTGCGATCTCATGGCTGTACCGAGAGGATTATAAGAAAGCCGGTTTTGTCATGCTGACCGGCTCCGATCCGGACGGCAGTCTGACCGGGCGTCAGGCCCTTATCTATACGATGGGTTTGACGTCCGTCAGTTTGCTGCCCCTGGTGCTTGAACTCACGACTTTCTGGTATCTTCCCATTGCGCTCATCGCCGGAGGATATTTTATCTGGATGTCATTTCGATTCGCAATTACCGGTACCGAACAAGCTGCCCGCCGGTTGTTCGTGGCTTCGATTATTTATCTGCCGGTGACGATGGCGGCACTCGTGGTTACCCGTTCCTGATGGATGAAAATCTTCGTAAGAAAAATCGACGCCTTCTTATTGCCATTGTCATTTTCGCTCTCACGCTCTGCGCAATCGTGATTCTTTGGAAACTCTCAATCTATCAAAAGATCTGACCATGCACGCTCCCGCCACGACAGTTCACAACGAGGGTCCTGACATCGTTCGTTTTGGAATGTTAACGTTCCTTGCCTCCGAAGCGATGCTCTTTTCTGGATTGATCGGGGGTTACATGGTGCTGCGCGGAGGAGCTGGAGGCGGCTGGGAGATGCCCGAAGCGCTGAAGAACGTGGAAACGATGGTCAAAACGATCGTGGCAACCCTATGTCTGATTAGCAGCAGCTTCACTCTCCACTTTGCCGAGAGTGGATTAATCAAGAGAGGCAAAGGCGGCAAACTTCTGTTGTTGCTTACAATCCTTTTGGGTGCCGCGTTTTTGACCAATCAGGCTCTTGAGTGGGCCAGTCTCCGTAGTGAGGGGTTCTGGTTCAACACTGCAGGTATCATGGGCTCTTGCTTCTTCGTGCTGACCGGTTTTCACGGTCTTCACGTTCTAATTGGTGTGATCTTGCTCATCACTGCATTGATCAGGGCGCTCACAGGGAAAGTCACTCCGAGGCAGCACGGTTTTCTTGACTGCACAGGTTTGTATTGGCACTTCGTTGACATTGTTTGGGTGTTCCTCTTCACGATTTTGTATATTTTGTAGCGAGGCCGCGCCGACTAACCATCGTTTTGACGGTCTGTCAACTGGGTCGGACTGGTAGGGCCGCATCTCGGAGGCGGCCGTTGAAACGTCTGCAATTACGGCATTTTCAGGAGGTAACAACTGGGGACCACGCCGAAGGTGTGATAGACCGGAGAACCCAACTTCATCGCGCAAGTTACATAGCTTCAGGTATTTGTGAATGCTAGCCAGTCATTGTTCCGATTGTTGTCCCGGCCCGGTGCTCAAAGGGGAAAACTATTCGGGATTCTTGTTCTTGCAGCCCTCGTGATAGCGATATTCTTTTCCTATAGATCCTGGAGACTAGCCGAAACGAGGGGTGCGGCCCCGCTTCCAAGAATAGGCAAGGTGCCCGATTTCGTACTCACTGACCAGGACGGTCATCCGTTGGGAATGGGTGAGTTAAAAGGAAAGATCTGGGTTGCAGACTTCATCTGTACACGATGCCCGGGGCCTTATGCGGTGCTGAGCAGCCACTTTGCCGAACTCGATCGGAATTTCTCCGGAAGCGATATCCTGAGGCTGGTCAGCTTCACTCTCGATCCTGAGTACGACACACCAAGCGTGTTGAAGCGCTATGCGCAACATTATGAGGCCTCCGTACGATGGCGGTTTGTGACTGGCGACAGGAGGCGAATAGACGACATTAGAAGAACTGGATTTCACGCGGAGGCGAAAGCGTCCGGTAGCGAGCCCGTTCATTTTGGAACGACAACTTTTGCTCTCGTTGATGGAGATGGCATGATTCGAGCGTGCTACGATGGCTCATCTGTGGAGGTGGTCCAAAGACTGCTGACTGACCTCGGAAGCCTCTTGCGCGCGAGCGAGAAATAATTGAGATTCTCATCATGCTCCGCTCATTTGTGTGGCTCAGCCTCTTTTTGATGAATTTTGTCCCTTCTCTGATGGCGTGTCCCGGATGCAAGGAGCCTTCAAATGTCGCCGGTGCATCCGGAGTAAGCGGAATCAGCGCTGGTTTCTCGTGGAGCGTTCTATTTATGCTCTTCAGCGTTGCAACCATCATGGGCGGGATGATCCTGATGATCGTTCGGTCGTGCCGCAGGATCGAGGCCAGCCGAGAAGTCGTCTCTGTTCGGGCGAACTGAATTCCTCGGCGCTTGCTCTCAAGGAACCTGCGTTCCCTGTTCGCACGCGCGTTAGAGCCTGGTAGGGTCCGATCTCCGAGTGGACCGGAGTCCCAAAAGCCACACATCGCAAACAAGCGGGAGGCCATGGAATTGAGAATCGTCGCAAACCACAACAAAGCCGACAGAAAGTAATACAAACGAGGAACAAAGAATTCACTTCACTCTGTTCTGTCTGGATTTAATTAAGTCCCATTCTCTTCCGAGCCGCTTCCTGAGCGGCTCCAGAGCCTGGAAATTCCGCGAGCGATTTGGCTCGTGAAATTTCCAGGCTAACTCTTTGCCCCTCAAGCGCTTCCATGACCAGTTCCTTGAGAGAAACCTATCCCGACCGCTGCGTTCTCTTCGGGAGTGGCATTCCAGTAACCATATTTTGCGGATACGGTCTCGTAGTGCGCAAGGAAGTGCGCAAGATCCCCGGCCGTCACTGGTTGAGGCGTGTCGGCCATCGGTCTTCCCACCTCCTGAAAGAATTGTCCCAGTCTTGTGGTCGTGATGATGAATGCGACCAAAGGCCCGCTGGAAACATTCCGCCAGCCGTGCCGTTCGCCACCGGGCACGTGGAGGTGATCCCCCGCTTTCACCACAATCCACTCGTATCCATGTGTGCCTTGCCTCAGCGCCTGTACCTCGCCGGAGATGACAAAAAAGTCCTCCGTGTCAGGGTGGCTGTGAAGCGGTACTGAGACGCTGGGCGGGATCACTCCCCTCAGCACACAGAAATCAATGCTCGCCTCTTGCGGCGATGTCAGAAACTCCACCGTTGGTTCCCAAGAGGTCGACGCGCAAGCCGGTTGTGGGATTCATTTCAACACTCATATGTTTCTCTCCTCGGTTTCGCGGTTCTGTCCCTTGTGTGCGACTAGTATATTTTAAGCGGGGCGGACACTGCAGACAAAGATCAATTGGTAGCCGCCAGGACGATTGCAGCCGAACTCCTACAAAAGGGTCGAAACAAAGCTGTCCTTATCGAAGTACTGAAAATCGGTCACCTTTTCGCCGGTTCCAATAAAGCGTGGTGGAATTCCAAGTTCGTTCTGGATGGCAACGACAATGCCGGCTTTGCCTGATCCATCGAGTTTCGTGACGACCAATCCCGTCAATCCGATTGCCTGCTTGAATTCTCTGGATTGAACAAGGGCGTTGCTACCGGTCGTTGCGTCAACCACCAACAGACATTCGTCCGGAGCTTGTTCATCCTGCTTCTGTAACGTACGAACGACCTTGCCCAATTCCTGCATCAAGTTGTGCTTCGTATGCAGCCGACCCGCCGTGTCGCAAATGAGGAACTCGATGTTGCGCTTGTTTGCCGCGGCATAGGCGTCATAACACAGAGCGGCAGGATCCGCGCTGTATTCGCCCGTAACAATGGGCACTTGCAGCCGATCGGCCCAGATCTGCAGCTGTTCGATTGCCGCAGCTCGAAACGTATCGGCAGCTGCCAGCATCACCGAATGGCGATCTTTTTTCAGCAGATTCGCCAGCTTTGCAGCTGAAGTCGTTTTCCCGGTACCGTTGACGCCAACCAAAAGGATCACTTTCGGTCGATTCGGCAACGGACGAAGCTTCGAGTTGGCTAAGGGAAACGTTTGCTCGATATAAGAACGCGTGACCTGGACAATATCGGTAGCCGTGATCCTGCGCTTACTCTGCTGCAAGTTTTCAATGATCTGAAGCGTCATTGGCACGCCGAGATCGGATTGGATCAAAGTCTCTTCCAGTTCTTCCCAATCGACTTCTCTGCCGCTGAATCGTTGGATCAGGTTCTTGAAAAATCCGATCGCCATCACTTTAGAATCCTTGAAAAGCTAAACTGGTTGCAGATTGCGGCGTTGGTAGGGCCGGATCTCCGAGCCGGCCGGTTTCGGGCCGGCAGTTCGGTTCTCGACGGGCGGCTCGGAGATCCGCCCCTACCACGTCTCCTACAGAGTTATCTGCGCCATCCCAAGTTCTTCGCACGAGTTACAGAGCCTCAGGTATTTGTGAACACTCGCTAGCCTGTCTTGTTGCAGGCAGTCCTCAGAGGACGGTCGAGATCCAGTTTCACGCGATCCAATACCCCGTTGACAAATTTTCCTGATTCTTCGGTGCCGAATTTTTTGGCAATGTCAATCGCTTCATTGATAGCAACAATAGGCGGCACATCGACAGCGTACAGCATTTCATAAATTGCCATTCGCAGGATATTCCGATCAACGGCCGAGATTCGTTTTAGCTCGTAGTTTGCCGTGTACTTCGCAATTTTGGAGTCGATTGCTCCTTGATTAGCGATGACTCCGTTGAGAACGGTTGTGGCGAAGGACCGGGTCCCCGCGACCACGTTGCGCAATTCCCAAAACAGTTCCAGATCCTTCGCCCGTGGCGCCTCGCGTAGGTTCAAATCCCAATTGAACAGAAGTTGAAGTGCCACCTCCCTTCCTTCTCGACGTTTGCCCATCGATCTTATGCCCCCTTCCGTATCTTGCGAAGAGTCTGAAGAATGCGTGCTGCGGCTCGCGCCGCCTCGGTCCCTCGATTAATCTCCGGCGACAAACAACGAGCCTTTGCTTGCTCGTCGTTTTTTACGACAAGCACCTCGTGCAAGATCGGGATCTCGTGCGTCAAGCTGATATCTAAAAGCGCTTCGGTAACCGCCGTAGCGATTAAGGAAGCATGAAGTGTTTCGCCGTCAAAAATTACGCCAAAAGCCAGGATCGCGTCTGGATTTTGATACTTGGCAACCCATTGAACGGCAATCGGGATCTCGAAGGATCCCGGCACGCGCACGACAGAGGCATCCGCTTGAGGAGCGATAACTTTGAGTTCGCCAATAGCGTGGCTCACCAACCCATCCACATAGTCACTATTGTATTCGCTCGCAACGATGGCGAATCGAGTCGGCTCAATTAGTTTTTCTGGTCGCGTGGGAAAATTGGTCGACATGAGTGCCGGACTCTACTCCTTATTGTGTGAGGGACGGCCTCCATGCCGTCCCAATTTTTTCCTTGCTCGAATTGAAGAAAAGTCGGACTCCCAAGGCGACGGTTATTCCCAGCGGGCAGCTCGGAGATCTGCCCCTACCACGCCCCATAACGGGGCTTATCCCGTCTTCGCGATCGACAACTATTTTTTCAAACCTTCTCATAAGCACACTAAAGCAAATGTCCCATCTTTATGCGCTTGGTTCGTAGATAGCGTTCGTTGTGCGGATTTTCGGGGGCTTTGATACGCAATTGTTCAACGATATTCAAACCGTACCCTTCGAGACCCACTACCTTTTTTGGATTATTAGTTAGCAAACGAATTTGGCGAACTCCGAGGTCGACCAGAATTTGCGCTCCGGTTCCATATTCTCGCAGATCCATCGGATATCCCAGTCTTTGGTTCGCTTCTACGGTGTCTAGTCCTTCCTCTTGCAATTTGTACGCATGTATCTTTGCCGCCAAGCCAATACCTCGTCCCTCCTGACGCATGTAAACGAGAACGCCCGACCCGGCTTCATCGATTTGTTGGAGCGCGGCGTGAAGCTGGTCCCCGCAATCGCAGCGTTGCGATCCAAATACATCTCCCGTCAGACATTCGCTGTGCACGCGAACAAGGGTAGGTTTTTCGCCGGAAATAGTGCCCTTCACCAGGGCAAGGTGATGAACGTCATCGATGACCGAACGGTAAAGATACAGAGAGAACGCTCCATAGTCTGTGGGAAGCGAAACCACTTCTTCCCGCTCGATGAGAACCTCTCGCGCCCGTCGATAGGCGATCAGATTCTCGATCGAACAAATCTTTAATTTATGTTCCTCCTTGAACCGCACAAGATCGGGCAACCTCGCCATCGATCCGTCGTCATTGATGACCTCCGCCAGCACGCCTGCCGGTCGAAGCCCGGCAAGCCTTGCCAGGTCGACCGCCGCCTCGGTGTGTCCCGCTCTACGCAACACGCCTCCTTCCCGGTATCTGAGAGGGAAGACGTGCCCGGGCCGAACGAGATCTCCTGCGGCGGTCGAGGGATCGGAAAGCAGCCGGACCGTGCGGGATCGATCAGCCGCCGAAATGCCGGTGGATACGCCTTCTTTTGCATCGACCGAAATTGTATAAGCAGTCCGCATCGATTCCGTGTTGCGAAGCGTCATTAAAGGCAGTTCCAATCGATCCAGATCTTTTCCCTCCATAGGAACGCAAAGGACGCCCGAGGTGTATCGGATCATGAAATTGATCCGTTCCGGGGTGGCTTTCTCGGCCGCCAGAATCAAGTCGCCTTCGTTCTCTCGATTTGCGTCATCAGTAACGATGACGATGCGGCCCTGCCGGAGTTCATCCAGAAGCTCATCAATAGGATCAAATTCAATGTTCATGCATCTCCGCAGTTTCCTGGATGATCTAATAGATGCGCCGTGGAAGCGCTATCGAAATTTACCGTCGGAGAGCGCACCGGAATCGACGGGCGTAGTTTGACGCCGGTACAAATCACCTGTACCAAAGAGGTCCGATGAAGTTTGGATCCGTCTATATAGCCGGCCACCGGGGCTTGGTAGGGAGTGCGTTGCTTCGCGACCTTCAGCAGCATGGTTACCGAAATATCATCGTTCGGACACATAATGAATTGGATCTGCGTAACACCGAGAACGTTCGGGAGCTTTTTGCGACAAATAAACCCGATGCCGTTGTTGTGGCAGCAGCTCGAGTCGGCGGCATTAAGGCCAATAACGATCTTCCGGTCGAATTTCTCCTCGAGAATTTGCAGATCCAGAACAATCTCATTTCGGCAAGCTTCGATTTCGGCGTGAAGAAACTTCTGTTTCTCGGAAGTTCGTGCATTTACCCGAGGCTCGCGGTCCAGCCTATCAAGGAAGAGGCCCTTTTGACCGGCGCTCTTGAGCCAACGAACGAACCGTACGCGATCGCGAAAATTGCCGGAATCAAGCTCTGCCAGGCTTATGCCCGGCAGCATGGCGCAGATTTCATTTCGGCCATGCCGACGAACCTTTACGGTCCCGGGGACAACTTCGACTTGCTGACCTCGCATGTATTACCCGCGCTCATTCGGAAAGTGCACGAGGCAAAAATGCAGAATCGGCGCGAAGTAGTGATTTGGGGAACCGGAACGCCAAGGCGGGAATTTCTCCATACGCGCGATCTTGCCGACGCCCTTCGCTTTCTTCTGGAGAATTATGATATGCCGCAAATTATCAATGTGGGATGCGGCTACGACATTACAATTCGGGAGCTGGCGCATCTTGTTGCCAAAGTGGTTGGGTTCGACGCGGAGCTGGTTTTCGATACGTCAAAACCGGACGGCACACCGCGGAAGCTCCTGGATATCAGTCGTCTCCGGCAATTGGGCTGGGAACCAAGGATCAGCCTGGAAGATGGAGTTCGGGATACCTATCAATGGTTTTTGGGGAATTCGCGAGCGGCATGTTAGAAGCATCGGTTCTCGCGCGGTTCTAGGGTGGGAGGTAAGGCATCGTGATTACTGAAACCAGAACTCTTCGGATAGCGATTTCCAGCCACAGCGGCTGCGGAAATACGACGGCGACGGACAATGTCGGAAGAACGCTGCGTCTTGATGTAGTGAACTACACGTTTCGCGATCTGGCTAAGGATCTCGACATCCGTTTCGAAGAGATTCAGCAGAAAGCCGGCGAATCCCGGATCTTTGATTTTCTTACCGACCTGAAACTGGTGCGGGCGTCGTTGAGGCCACGTGTCGTTGTCGGTTCGCGGCTAGCGGGCTGGCTCGTGGACGCCGATTTGCGTGTCTGGCTACATGCGCCGCTGGAGGCGCGCGCCAAACGAATCTACCAGCGAGAGCCTGATAAGCATGCGAGCTACGAATCAGTGCTTTACCACACGCTGCAGCGCGATGAACAAAACAGGAAGCGATACCTCGAAGTCTACGGGATAGACATCAACGACCGCAGCGACTTTGACATCATTATCAACACCGAAAAGCTCACTGCTGAACAGGTCTCAAGCCTTATTGTCGCAGCTGCGCGCTGGGCTAGCCAAAACCAGCTGGACCGAAAAAATCTTCACCTCCAGCGGATCCGCAAGATTATTTCAGACAACCTGGCGATCGATCCGAAGGCGCTCGGTGACGATTCCATCGCGGTAGACGTGAAAAAAATCTATTTGGCAGTTCGTTGAAGGATTTCGCTGGAATCGATGATTAAAGCACCAACGGCCCGCATTTCCTCGATAGCTTTTTGCGAATCATCCGGCCTCAGATTGACTCCGCGACAGGCGTCTTCGATCACGTGGGACCGCAGCCCAAGCGTAGTGCTGTCGAGCACAGAGAACTTCACACAATAATCGGTTGCCAAGCCGCAAATAAAAACTTCCTTGACCTCGTGTTCGCGCAGGTAATCGCCCAAGCCTGTTGAACGCAGCTTCGCGTTGTCAAAAAAGGTGCTGTAACTGTCAATCTTGGGGTCGGTACCCTTTTGAAAGATCTTTGCAATTCGATCCCTGCGAAGCTGTGAAGAGAATGCCGCCCCACTAGAATGCTGGACACAATGGATTGGCCATAATACCTGCGGAACCCCGTTCAGGTCGATCACATCACCCGGCTGGCGACCAGGATGGTTCGAGGCAAAACTTCCGTGATCGGCTGGATGCCAATCTTGAGTCGCCAGCACCAGATCGAAATGCTCCATGAGCCGATTAATGATCGGAATCACCCGATCCCCATCAGGCACGGCCAAGGCGCCTCCAGGGAGAAAGTCGTTCTGAATATCGACTACAAGCAACGCGTTCATAGGAGTATTTTAACCTGAAACGCCGCGAACGGCATTCTAGACACGTTATTGTACGCGCTACAAGAGATTGCCCAAGATTGCGCGACTGCGCACGATAGACGTCATCGCATGAAAGGAAAGTTATCTACACCGGGAGTTTTTGCTCCTTCCAGGGCTAGACTGAGATCTTTCAGATCCTGCTCGATCCGGAATCCGGGAGTGAAATTACGTTTGAGCAATCGTTCCCCGATAAATCCGATGTTCGCCATAAGGTAGATTTCCATAGGGAAGCTAATAACTACTCTTGTTCAATCGGGTGATTTTTGTGCCAATGACGGGCAATATCGACGCGGCGACAGACCCACACGCGATCGTATTTTTCGATGTGATCCAAAAATCGTCTCAACGCTGCGAACCGCCCGGGGCGGCCGAGGAGGCGGCAATGCATCCCAATCGACATCATCCTCGGTGTTTCCTCCCCTTCGGCGTACAATACATCAAAAGAATCCCGCAGATAGGTAAAGAAATGCTCCGCCGTGTTAAAGCCCTGAGCCGTTGCGAACCGCATGTCATTCGCATCGAGGGTGTAGGGTATCACCAGGTGCCACCGCACTTCGCCGCGTGCTGTTTTAACTTTCGTCCAGAATGGCAGGTCGTCTCCGTAGTAGTCAGCATCGTACAAAAAGCCGCCATGCTCGACCACGAGGCGGCGAGTATTTGGACTATCGCGGCCGGTGTACCAACCACGAGGCGGCTCTCCGGCCAACCGCTGAATTATTTCACAGCCAATTCGCAAGTGCTCCCGCTCAGTTGCTTCGTCGACCTCTTGGTAGTGAATCCAGCGCCAGCCGTGCCCGGCAATTTCGTGCCTCAGTTCTACAAACGCCGATGTTACTTCCCGGTTGCGTTCGAGGGCCATAGCTACGGCGAAGATCGTCAGCGGCAGCCGCCGGCGCTCGAATTCTCGAAGAATGCGCCAGACTCCAACCCGAGATCCATACTCGTAAACCGACTCCATGCTGAGGTGCCGAGCAGGATAAGCCGATGCACCAATGATTTCCGACAGAAATTGTTCGGACGTTTTATCGCCATGCAGCACGCAACTTTCGCCACCTTCTTCGTAATTAAGCACAAATTGCACAGCTATTTTCGCTTTCTCCGGCCAATCAGCAAACACTGGCTTACGGCCATAACCAACCATGTCTCGTGGGTAATCTCGTTCGTGAGCCATCATAGAACGTCACAATTAAGTGCGGATCCGGTTCAGTTCCCGGCCTGAATCGGAAAGCGGTGTTTTGTAAACAGGAAGCAGCTGTTGTTAAATAGCAACATGCTTTTCCGGGGCGAACTTGATAGTGCCTCCAAAAACCGGGTATGGAGCCGTAATCATGCGCATCAAAATAATTAATCCTAACACTACCGGCAGCATGAACGAAAGGATGGGACTGTACGCCCGACGCATCGCCGCACCAGGAACGGAAATTGTTGCCGTTAGCCCGGACCTTGGTCCACCTTCGATCGAAGACTACTACGATGAGGCACTGGCGGTGCCGGGGTTGCTTGCGGAAATTCGCCGGTGCGAGGCTGAAGAATTCGATGGTTACGTTATCGCATGTTTCGGAGATCCTGGATTGCATGCGGCGCGCGAAATTGCCCGTGGTCCCGTAGTTGGGATAGCGGAGGCGGCGATGCACTTTGCCAGTGTGATCGCGCCTGGATTTAGCGTTGTCACGACGTTAGCTCGAACCTGCGGAATGGCTTGGCACCTTGCCGAAGTTTACGGGATGAAACGATTTTGTCGCAACGTCAGGACCGTAGAAATTCCGGTGCTGGATTTAGCGGATTCAAAGGTAACTTTTCTCTTGATTTGGCTGCCGAACGGTATTTTGAGCCTGGCTTTGCGCCGCCTGGGCGAACGCCAAAACTCGAAGACATAGCCATGCCGATCCTTGAGATTGAGGGAATAACCAAGCGTTACGGTGGTCTGACGGCCGTCAATAACGTGAGCTTCTCGGTTCAAAAAGGAGAGATAGTGGCCGTTATCGGGCCTAATGGCGCAGGCAAGAGCACCCTGTTCAAGTTGATTAGTTCGTTCGTGCCACCGACCTCCGGCAAAGTGCTCTACGACGGACAAACGATCACAGGCCTGCCACCCCATGAAGTCGCTAGACGCGGCGTCGTGCGCACATTTCAGGAGACGACGATCTTCAAAGAAATGACGGCGCTGCAGAACGTCATTGTCGCTCACCAGTTGCGCTGTAGAGCTTCGAGCCTCGGCATCTATTTCGGATCGGCGATCGCGCGACAGAGATTCTCGACTATTTGGGCTTGGGCGCCGTAAAACGACTGCAGGCGCGCAACCTTCCCCACGGCCATCTGCGTGCACTCGGTATCGCCATTGCCATGGCGGCCGAACCGAAATCTCCAGAAAAAGCTTTGCCCGTTTCCCGCGCCTAAAGGAACGACTACGGCAGCAAGCCGGCAGTCTCTCCGGTGGAGAGCAGCAAATGGTTATTAGTCGGGCGCTGATGGCCCGCCCCCGGTTAGTTCTTCTGGACGAACCTTCGCTAGGGCTTGCGCCAATGGTCGTCCGTGACATTGCTCGGGCCATCGTCGCGATCAATCGCGAGGAAGGAATCAGCGTTATTCTCGTTGAGCAGAATTCCCGGATGCGCTCAAAATCTCAAACCGCGCCTACGCGCTGGAAACAGGACGGATCGCGCTGACTGGCAAGTCGAGCGATCTTCTCAACGACGATCACATTCGCAAGCTCTATCTCGGTCTGGCGCGATCGTAAAACAGGTACTCTGCCCTCTCTACTTCGCCGACCCCCGCGCCTCGTTCCGTGCCTCCTCGATAAGACGCGCTTTAGCCTCATGCAGTCCGAGTTCAAGACCAACCGGATAAGTGTGCGGATTGAGCAGCCGCTTTACACCGGAATAAAAGCAGCCGAGCTCGGTCTGTGCATGGTTTCTGGTCTCATGAATCGTAGACCGGTCATAAACGAGTTCGCCCCGGCGGAAAACCGGCACGAGCAAATCATGATGAGTGGCCGAGTCAGGTATCTTTCTTCGGATCGTGACATCGGCAATGTCAACTAAAACGCGACTCTTCGGCGGACCCGTCAGCTCGTCGTAAATCATGTCACCAACGTACTCGTTCTCGTTTGTGAATCGCCGGACTTGCAGGGACCCCGGATTTGATACCTTCGCGGCCTGCTCCGATAATTTAATTCTCCCGTGCCATCCGCCATCCTTCGGGCGGATCGCGCCCAATTTGTACACGCCGCCCAGCGCCGGTTGATCAAACGCAGTCACCAGTTTCGTTCCCACTCCCCAGGCATCGATCAGGGCACCTTGCTCATTCAAACTGCCGATGACATACTCGTCGAGGTCGTTGCTCGCCAGGATCTTTGTCGATTTGAAACCTGCTTCATCCAGGATCTTTCGCGCCTGAACACTGAGAAAGGTGAGATCCCCCGAATCCAGCCTGATTCCGGACAGCTCCTTTCCGATTGTGCGAAGCCAGCGGCCGACTTCCACAGCGTGATGAACGCCTTCGATGGATTCGTATGTGTCGACGAGCAAAATACAATTTCCTGGGAGCACCTCGGCGTACGCGCGGAACGCTGCCAATTCTGTGGGAAAGGACATTACCCAGCTATGGGCATGGGTCCCCAGTACTGGAATTCCGAACACTTTCCCTGCAAGAACGTTTGACGTCCCTATGCAACCGCCGATATAGGCAGCGCGGCTGGCCGCGAGAGCGCCATCAGGGCCATGCGCGCGCCGCAGGCCGAACTCGATCACCCGTTTACCCCTGGCCGAGAGACAAATACGAGCCGCTTTGGTCGCAATGAGCGTCTGAAAATTAAGGATATTCAGCAGTGCAGTCTCTAACAGCTGGCCCTGCAGCAAAGGTCCTGAGACACGGAGCAGGGGTTCGTGCGGGAAGACAACGTCCCCCTCGACGACAGCATCGACATCACAGGCGAACTTGAGAGCCTCGAGATAATCCAGAAACTGATTCTCGAAGAGTGTTTTCCCATCGGAGCCTGTGAGCTTGGCAAGATACTCAAGATCGTCGGGCTGAAATCTAAAGTGCAGCAGATAATCAATTGCGTCGCTTAGGCCACACGCAATCGTGTATCCGCCATTGAAGGGAGGGAGCCTGAAAAAAGCGTAGAAGATGGCCTCGTGCCCGAGCATCTCATTTTTCCAATAACCATAGGCCATCGTCAACTCGTAGAGATCGGTAAGGAGGGCGGGCGAAACGCGATCTTCCTGGGTCATGCGAGAAAACCTCTGATGCCGTCTGGGCAAAACGACCGTCCCAATAAGTAGCCAGGGCGTACCCAACTTGCGACTTCGGTTGCAGGCGGGACGTTGCGCCAAAACCGGTTCGTCAACCGCTGGGAGCCGTTTTGATCTCTATCCGCTTCCCACCCGAGCCCATCTGATAAATACTTTTGGGCCGCCTTCGAGATAACTGACTTGACGCCGCTGCCTTCCCAATCTTGAACGTCGCCGCCATAGCGACGCAGGCAAAAATTCACGACCCTGTAATTCGGGTAAAAGGTCCATTCAGGAAACGCATGTCTTAAATTGATCTTAGCGCAGAAAATATTCCACTTCTTCTTCGTAGGGATGGAAGGGATCGGGCATCGGTAAGTAATCCTGACTTTCCAATGCAACCGAGTCCCAGTTGATAATATACGGAAGATTTCTCTTCTGAAATTGCGCAACCGCACGGGAACGTCCTTTGGCGCGAGTATTCTGCGGTGGTGTTCGCATCATTTCCTCGCGCCGAACACTGGAATTAAATTCACCGATGGCTTTCGGGGGTTTCAAAGCGTAAAACAAGCCTTTATTGGGATTCACATTATGGTATTCGAGATCGAGACTCTGCAACCACGGGTCTTGCCAGCATAAGTTTTCCGCTTCGACAAACGTGTTGAGAAGCCATTTTTTCGAGATCCAATCAACCCCGCCGATAAGGAGTTCAGGCTTGTTGCGAATAGCGTCGAGCGTAAAACTCCAGCTTTCCAGGATCCAATCCGTCTCCTTGTCTATCCCGGACAGATGGCGCCCCGCATATTCCAGAAACTGGTATTGAATATCCAGCGCATCGCGATGGCTGCCGTCGTCCATTTCGACGAGCCACTTGCCGTCGGGGTCGCGAGATATCTCCCGCGTTGCGAGTACCGCATCCCGCAACGCAATATGCGTTGGCAGCAGATTCTCTTCCAGCAGGGTCAGGACGCAAGCCGTCGTACCAATTTTCAGGGCGGTCGCGAAGGGGCTCATGTTTGAGTCGCCAATCAAAAGGTGCAACCGCCGGTATTTCCGGTAGTCGGCGAGCGGTTCATCGCGGGCATTGATGATCGCCCGGTTAAATTGAACCCACTGGTAAATATCATTTACGATATGATCTGCTCTTTGACTGATCTGAAAATGGACGTGCCCCTGGCGATCAGGCAACTCGAAGTCAAATGCCAGCGGATTTGCCTGCCCTACTCTGCCTGCGCCGGCAAAGAGCTGCCGGGTTGCCAGAAATGCGAGCAATGATGATAGCACTTCGGGCGTAAATTGAGCTTCTCTGCGCATGAGGTAATTCTCATGGCAACCGAAAGTCGCGCCCGTGTGGTGATCGATATTGTTTTTGAGAAACGAGACCTGATCAGTGGCTCCCATTTCGCTTAGCGCGTGATGAAGCAGCATATCGCCGGCAACATCGAAGGAAACTAGATCGCGTAGGTTCAGGCACTCGGGCGAAGAATACTCCAAATGCCCCATGTCAAGATAAAGACGACCTCCGTTCAAAAGAAAACCGCCATTGCCCGGCGGTTCTTCGTAATCCCTGTAGTGAAGGTCGATTGCTCCGACCTGACACTTGCGAAATAAGTAATTCTTGACCTTAACCGGCCACGCATCAGCCTGGCTCTGAGCCTGATCCTCGGCGATTAAACAACCATACTCTGTTTCAAGACCGACAATCCGGTTCATCGGTTCGCAGCTTCGGATGAAAAGAAGTCACAGGCAAACGCGAACTCGCGCGTTCTTGTGCAAAACGCCTGCAGGCAAGGAGCGGCTACTGCTGCTGAACGGGTGGCGGAGGAACGTTCTTTTTCTTTTGTTCTTCCTTTTTTGCTCTTTGTGCCTCAGCGCGATTCGCCCCTTCGCCGCCACCTTGCTGCTGTTCGGCGGCCGGTTGTTTTCGCTGAGCTTCCAGCTGGGCGCGCGCCTGTTCTAATTGCTGAACTCTCTGCGCTTCTGCCTGCTGCGCTCTTTCCGCAGCTGCTTGTTCCTGTTGTTGAGCGGCTTGCTGTCTCTGCTGAGCTTCCAGCTGGAGTCGCGCCTGTTCAGCTTGCTGAGCCTTCTGAGCCTCCGCCTGGCGGGTTTTTTCTGCAACAGCTTGTTGCTGTTGTCGGGCGGCCTGCTGCTGAGCGGCTTGTTGTTTTTGTTGAGCTTCCAGCTGGAGTCGCGTCTGTTCAGCTTGCTGAGCCTTCTGAGCTTCAGCCTGGCGGGCCTTTTCTGCAGTAGCTTGTTGCTGTTGTTGGGCGGCCTGCTGCTGAGCGGCTTGTTGTTTTTGTTGAGTTTCCTGCTGGGGACGCGCCTGTTCAGCTTGCTGAGCTTTCTGAGCCTCTACTTGCCCGGCCCTTTCATCCGGAGCCACTGGTTTGTGATTCGACGCACCGGGGCTTCCTTGAGGCTTCTCGGCGAGCTGACCCGGTGAACCAGGTTTGCCTTGAGGCGTCTGCGCCGGAGCAGGTGGAGTCCCTCCGTTCAGGAGCGCCTGTTTTTGCTGCTCGAGTTGAGCCTTTTCGGCTTCGATCCTTTGACGTTCCGCCGACAGTTGGCTGTTCCTGAGCGCGCCGGGCTTTTGAGGTAGCTGTCCCGGTCGGTTGGGCGCCGGCGATCCGACGGCCGCAATTACGGGCTTGGGAGGCGGCGGCGGCTGAGGTGGCAGAGCCTTGGGAACAGGCGGGGCATTCTGTTGAAAAGCCTGTTTCAATTGCTGGGCCTTCGTGGGATCAATGTTCTGCCAACCCCGATCTACCTGCGCATTCTTAAGCTGGCGTACGTCGCTTGGAGCGATCGTGGCACGGCGTTCCAGTTGCGGAGGCGGCGCCACAACCTGGACCTGGTTACCGGTAACCAGTGTCCGAAAATTTGCATTGGGCTGAGCCTGCTGCTGATAGTTAATCTGGTACCGTTCGAGCCGATTGTTGGTTATCTGGGCCAATCGCTGATACTGCGGGCCGTAATTGTTAACAACGTTGTTGTTGTAGGTGATGTTTGTGACATTTCTTGTCTGATTAATGATCGTCAGACTCTGCTGTGGCGGAAGGATCGCTTGCCGATATGTGGGACGGACAAGATCTACCGCTTTCAAAAAAATGTAGGCGGCCGGACCTATGCCGTAATAGTTGTCGACCCACCCCTCGACCTTGACACTCGGTGAAGTTTCGCATTCCGGTGGCAATGGTGCCCAGCCGACGTAGTCGCTATTCTCTGTTTCTCGCCATGAAACCCATGCGGGGGCCCATGTATTCCCAGGTACCCATATCCAACCGACATTCCTCACTTTTGCCCAGCGCCCGTAATGGTAGGTAGCCCAACCATAATTTTCGTTTGATACCCAAGTCCAGCCTCGGTCCGTGTAAGCCCAGTGCCCGTCGGTGTATGGTCTCCAGCTTTCATCTCGTTGTGCTTCGCTTGGCTGCCAAACATAACCATACGTCTCGTCGTTGAACCACTGCCCTTCTGATTGAAGACGTTCGTAGAAAACGTTGTAGGAATCGGTCCTGTAGAGATCCGTTTGCGAGTCGTCAGGCATGCTCGCATCAGATTCCATGGGGCCGGACTTTTGCGAGCGGACGACATCGGAGGAGGAGGGCTTCGATCCAGGTGTTGGCTGCGCCGTGCCATTTTGTTGATCCTGAAATTTTTGCTTCTCCGCTTCGAAAGCCGCTCGGTCTGCCGCTAGTTTGTCCTGTTCACTCTGGAGTTGCAGCTGCTTTTCCTGATCTTCCAGCTGCCGGATTCTGTCTTCCAACCCCTTTATCTGCGCAGTGTTATCGGGCTGCTGATTACAGGAAAACAGAAGGATTGCTTGAAGTGCCAAAAGGGCAGAGAGCGAATGCTTGTTCATTAAAAATGACATCTATGGGGTCCTGAGGAAATGGGCCGGGTTGGTGCCGGTATCCGATCCAGCGGCGTGAGGCTTAATGCTCTTTCTTTTTATTCTTGTTCTCCGCCTTTTGAGGCTGGGGGTGAGGTTGAGCTTGTGGATGAGGTTGGGGTTGAGATGGCGGGTGAGGCTGAGGATGAGGTTGGGATTGAGATGGCGGGTGAGGCTGAGGATGAGGTTGGGGCTGAGATGGCGGGTGAGGCTGGGGATGGGGTTGATGGTGAACTTGCGGATGAGGCTGGGGATGAGGTTGAGGGTGATTTTGCGGGTGATTTTGCGGGTGAGGTTGCTGGGCAATATGCCTTTCAGCAGTATGGGGCGTTGGCTGCGGGTGCGGTTTGACCGCGTTTTCCGCGTGGTGCGGCTGTCCCTGTGCGACCGGGGGCGTTTTAGCCTTCTCCGAAACTCGTGTTTGCGTTTCGCTCGCTTTTTCTGCCGGTTTGGGCGGCTGCGGACTTTTACCCTTTCGTTGCTCCAGCGCTTTTTCCTCTACCGTTCGCGGCTGACCGGAGGGTGCCGGTGGAGTGGTTCCGGGTTTACCAGGGCCTGGTTGATTTGGTTTGACCGCTTGGAGCTGAACCTTGGGAGGAGGAATCGGTTTGAGCGGTAGTGTTTTCGGGACTGGCGTCTGTAGAGCAAACTTCTGATGAATCTGTTCGGCTTGACTCTGAGGCAGACCTTTCCAACCTCGATCGACCTGTGCCTTCCCCAGTTGTTTTAGCGTCGCAGGCTGCGTCGCCGCCACAGGTTTTAATCTTGCTGGCGGCGCAATTACCCTGAGCGAATTCCCTTGCGCCTCGGTTCGGAAAGTAGCGTTCCGCTGTAATTGTGGTGTATAATTTATTCTATAATTAGGCACCTGCTGACCCTGGCGCTGAACAAACTCGGATACTCGTTCGTATTTGGGACCGTAATTATAAATTACGTTATTGTTATACGCTATGTTTGTAATGTTCTGTGAGCGATTGATAATCGTCACGTTTTGCTCAGGCGGAACGACGAATTCCCTGTAAGAGGGTCGCCAAAAATCTCCGATGCGAATGAAAGCGAAGGCGGCGGGTCCGATATCATAATAACTGTCGCACCATGAATGAACGCCAACGTCGACCGTTACAGACGCTTCGGGCGGCAAGGGTGCCCAGCCGACGTAATCATCATCATCTGTATGACGCCAGGACACCCACCCCGGCGCCCACTCATCACCCGGGACCCAGACCCATCCGACTCCGGCGACACGAATCCAGCGGCCGTAGTGATACGTAGCCCAGCCGAAATCTTCATTCGAGACCCAGCACCATCCGCGATCCGTCCAGACCCAGTGACCGTCAGTGTACGGTTGCCACGATGAGGTAGAGACTGCGACATTTGGTTGCCAGACATAACCATAATCGTCGTCGTAAAACCAATTACCGTCCGATGAGAGGCGTTCGTAGAAAATGTCGTAATCTGCGGCGGACTCGTCGGTCACACCGGAATCAGGGTCGGGGTCTTGAAATGCGACGAGATGCACTCCTCCTTTGCCGGAAGGCTGAGCTGCCAGGGCAGTTCCCAAAGCAAATGGCAAGCCTGCGGCCGCGCACAGCATCGGGAAGATAAATTCTTTCATCAAAAGTGTGAGAATTTGGACTTCAACAAGTTCCTTCTTATTCAACCGCAGTTTTTGCCCGGCGTAGTGTTCCGTCTCGCGGAATTGAAAAACGATTTATACCTGTCTTCGCCTTGTCGTTACTGATAGAAAACCAGTTGCGAAAAATGTTGAGATCGGAATTGATTTGATAATGAGTCCTTCGGTCAGGGTTCGCTTTGCGCCATCGCCTACTGGTTACCTTCATGTCGGGGGGGCCAGAACGGCGTTGTTCAACTGGCTTTTTGCCCGCCACAATCGCGGAACATTCATCCTCCGAATCGAGGATACCGACAAAAGCAGAGAACAGGAGCAGGCGGTCCGAGTGATCTATGATGGTTTGCGGTGGTTAGGTCTGGAATGGGACGAAGGTGCGGGACGCGGTGGGCCGTTTGGTTCCTATTTCCAAAGCGAACGCACCGTTATCTACGAGAAGTATCTGAATGTTCTGCAAGGCAAAGGCGTTCTTTACGAGGAGGAGGGAGCGATCCGTTTTCGATCCTCTCGAAAACCGGTAGTCGTGGATGACCTGGTTTGCGGAAGGATCGAATTTGACCGCAGCTCAGATCCCGACATTACGGTTCGCCGCCCCGATGGTTCGTGGATTTTTCATTTCGTAAATGTTGTAGACGACATCGAAATGCAGATCTCGCACGTGATTAGAGGAGAAGACCACCTGACTAATACTTCCAAACATTTGGAGCTCTACGAAGCGTTGAGTGCTGAGCCGCCCCGATTTGCTCACATCCCTTTAATTTTGAATCGGGACGGCTCGAAGATGAGCAAACGCGACGCAGGCTCGAGCATCGCGAGCTATGTCGAACAGGGATATGCTCCCGAGGCCGTGAGGAACTACCTTTGCCTGCTCGGTTGGTCACCCAAAGACAATCGGGAAGTGATTAGCATCGACGAAGTGGTCCAGCTTTTCGACTTGACGAAGGTCAACCGAAAGAATGCGGCGTTTGACCTGGATAAATGTGATTGGCTGAATCGCCAGTATATCCATTCCATGTCGCTCAACAGATTTCGCGAGTTGACCGACTCCTTTATCCGAGCAGCCGGAATTAATGCCAGCGACGAGAACTATTTGTTGCGGGTCCTTGAGATAGTTAAAGAGAAGATAAAGTTCTTTAAGGAAGTGCCGGATTGGATTGATTTTTTCTTTACTGAAGGATTCCATTTTGACCAGAGCGCGGTGGAGCAAAGTCTTCGCAAACCCGGAGCGATGAGGCGCCTTCGGTCGCTTCGGGATGCGTACGCGGCGCTGGAAGTTTGGTCGGCGACAAATCTCGAAGCGACATTGAAGCATCTAGGTAAAGAAATCGGATGCAAGGCAGGTGATTTGATCCATCCCGCTCGAGTTGCGGTGAGTGGCAGAGCCATCGGACCAAGTCTCTATCATATGTTTGAGGTTATGGGCAGGGACCGTGTGCTGCGAAGAATCGACCGTGCCATTCAACTTTTCGGATGAGCGATGCGATCTTTCTCCATACAAGGCTTGCGGGTATCGAAAGAAGCCGATCTCCGGCTTGCCGTGCTCGGAGACCCTGTGGATCATTCTTTGTCTCCTTCAATGCAAAACGCGGGCCTGGTATCGTTGCATCTTCCTTATCGTTATGTCCGGTTGCATGTTCGCCCGGGTGATCTGGTCGAAGCTTTCGAGCTTCTCCGAGAACGGGATTTCATCGGGTGGAACCTGACGCTTCCTCACAAACTGGCCGCTTTGGATTTGCTCGATGGAATTGATCCAGTGGCTCAAAGGCTCCGTTCCGTCAACACGATAGTTAACCGATCCGGCCGTCTATTTGGCTTTAACACGGATGCCGCTGGATTTGCGGCTGCGATCGAGGAAGCATTTAACTGCGACCTGCGAGCGCTCAGGATTGCTGTGCTAGGAGCCGGCGGCGGAGCGGGCCAGACAGTTGCACGTCACCTTTCGGAGCTAGGCGTCCCTTCCTTGGTAATAGTCAACAGGACTGTTGCTAAAACTGAGCGCCTTGCTAAGGATCTCGCGGCGCAATCAAAAACCAAGATTCGAATTGAAAAATGGGATCGTCTTGCCGACGTGTGCGGTGAGGTCGATTTGCTCGTTAATGCGTCTTCTGCAGGACTTGATGGAGAACGGATTCACAAAGGATGGAGAGCCCTCGAACCGCGCCACTTGGTCTTCGACATGGTTTACGGACCGCAGGAGACTTCTTTGGTTCGGTTTGCCCGGGAAAAAGGTGCGAGGGCTACGGACGGTCTGTTGATGCTTTTGCACCAGGGCGTTTTGGCCTTTGAAATCTGGTTTGGCAAACCGGCACCGAATGGAGTGATGCGTGCGGCTCTTTGGCGGGCTGCCGGCAGGATCTGAAGGGGCGAGCGGATCGAGTCACTAAAAAGTTGTGGTTCGTCGCAAGGTCTGTAACGTTGCGCGTTCCATTGGGGCATGGGAGTTCTAGAACCATTAGTAGAGATCGCGAAAGCGAGCGGATGCTCTGATTGCGAGGCGTGCCGCGAAGTCGTTCGCATGGCTGCAGAGGAGCAGCGCTCTGTGGTCCAATCGATTTTGGACTCGCGATTGGTTGACGAGACGATGTTCTTAAAGGGCGTTAGCGGCTGGCTTGAGATTCCATGGTGGAATGAGCCGATTAACAGTGTTTCGGCGCCTTTACGCGAAAAGGTACCTGCGAGAACCGCTCTGCGCTATCGTGTTGTTCCCCTGCAACAGAATGAGGATGGCATTTGGATAGCTATCTA
>DASZHC010000083.1:0-11602 GCA_035938215.1 Chthoniobacterales bacterium | reverse complement strand
CGATTTGCATTTGGGCCGCCGCTCTTGCTTTCCAGATCCGCGGTACAATGAAGCTCTATCACTTGGCCGTTTGAGTTCTTAATCACCTCATTGCACTTGATGATGTAAGCATATTTAAGCCGTACTTCGCCGCCGGGTCGCAGGCGGAAATATTTCGGCGGTGGATTTTCCATAAAGTCGCTGTCTTCAATATAGATCTCTCGCCCAAACTCCAGATTGCGTGTTCCTGCGGCCAAATTTTCAGGATTGTTGACGGCATTGAGATCCTCAGTTTGATTTTTCGAATAGTTGGTCAAAACGATTTTAATGGGCCGCAACACCGCCAAACGCCGTAGCGCAATTTTGTTCAACTCGTTTCGAATTGCGTGCTCGAGCACAGCTACGTCGGTGATCCCGTCGTATTTCGTAATTCCAACATTGTACGCAAAGGCGCGTAGAGCGCTTGCGGTAACTCCGCGGCGCCGCATCCCAGAGATGGTCGGCATACGCGGGTCGTCCCATCCGGAGACGAGCCGCTCGTCAACGAGCTGCATGAGTTTCCGTTTGCTGAGGATCGTATAGGTCAGATTCAGGCGAGCGAATTCGTATTGATGAGGGAGCCGGCGAGGGAGGTTGAGGCTTTCGAGAATCCAATCGTATAGGGGCCGATGAACCTCGAATTCCAGTGTGCACAACGAATGTGTGATGCCTTCGATGTAGTCGCTCAGGCAATGGGCAAAATCGTACATTGGATAGATGCACCATCGATTTCCGGTTCGGTGATGAAGAGCGTGCCGAATTCGGTATAACACCGGATCTCGCAGCCATACGTTCGGCGCTTGCATATCGATCTTTGCGCGAAGAGTGCGCGATCCGTCCGGGAAGGCGCCGGAGCGCATTTTTTCGAAGAGCACCCTATTCTCATCAGGGGAACGCTCTCGAAATGGACTGTCCTTGCCGGAAATTCGATAGCTATCAGTGTCCTCTGGAGAGAGGTCATCGACGTAGGCTTTTCCTTTTTCGATCAGCTCGAGTGCATATTCGAACATCTGGTCAAAGTAATCGGATGCGTAAAAAGGTTCCGCCTGGATTGCGTCTTGAAGAGCGGGAAGTGCTCGGTTGGGATCTCCGGCAGAAGCGGGAAGCGGAGTGAAGTAAAAGTCCCGTTTCCCTTCACTTGCCCGGACCTCACCCATTTGGCCGATCGCCTTAAGCCCGAGGACGTGGTCTGCCCACTCGCGAATCAGCCAGTTTACATCATTCCGGATCGATTCGACATACTCGCTTTCCTCTTTACTCGGATTTGTGTCATCCATTCTCAGGTTGCAGATGCCGGCGAATTCTCTGGCAATACCAAAATTCAGACAAATCGATTTCGCATGTCCGATATGAAGGTAACCATTCGGTTCGGGCGGGAATCGGGTATGGATTTGCGGGAAGTCCTTAGTGTGCAAATCGGCGGCAACGATATCGCGGATGAAATCGGAAGGTGCAATTTGCGTCGCGGTCGGTGTCGTCATAAGACTTTGGCCAATGTAATATGCACGTGCGCCACGACTATCGCTAATTGAGGGGCTTCTTTTAACAAAACAGAGCCGTAAGCCAGGGAGGGCCATTCCCGGCGAGGCGCGTTTGAGCCAAGGGAGGCTCAGCGGAGCTTCGCCCTACCGTCCTCGGTGACGTTGTCCAGGCGCACGAATGGTAGGGCGAGCCTGCCGGCGAGCCGCGGTTTGACTACAAGATCCCGGCCTCCTTGAAACTGAAGTATCCGGGCTCGCCGTTTTGGGGTGAGCCGACGATCAGATGATCCAGAAACTGCATCTGAAGCATGCGAGAACACTCCGTGATGCGACGGGTAAGGCGGAGATCTGAGTCACTGGGGGCGGGATCTCCGGATGGATGATTGTGAGCAAGCACAAACGCGTACGCGGAATGTGTAATCGCCGGTTTAAAGATTTCGCGGGGATGCGCCAGGCTTTCATTCAGTGTTCCTTTAGAGACCTCCCGAATCGCGATCAGCCGAAAGCGGGTATCGAGCAAAACAACGCGAAGAGATTCGCGATCTAGAAGGCGCATCTCACTGCCCAGCAAGCGATAGACCGATTCAGGCTGATTGAGCGGTTCGGAGAAAGTCTGCTCTGCTGCCAGACGCGTTCCGAGGCCAAACGCAGCGACCAACTGAAGTGCCTTTGCCGTCCCGATCCCCTTGAAATTCGAAAGCTCGGCGACAGTGCCGCGAGCCAGACGGGCGAGCGTTCCGTAGGACGCAAGAAGCTTCTGCGCGAGATCAATTACGTTGCAGCCTGGAATCCCGGTGCGAAGAAGAATTGCGAGTATCTCAGCATCCGTGAGCGAGTCGATTCCGCGACGAAGAAGCTTTTCGCGCGGTTTATCCTGGTTCGGTAACTCGTGAACTGTGGGGCTACGCAACATGCGTAGAGAGTGTTAGGCAGCCGCCGCGAATTGGTCAACGATATTTAAAATGAAATCGCCAATATCCTGAAGAGCCAGCGAATACTTGTTCACAGGTGCCTTTTGGAGCTCGCCTTTAGCCTCGTCCACGAGATGTTTGGTCGTGTCGACTGCCATCCGAAGCGCACCGCGCCGGACAACTTCCGTCCCGAGAGTATTAAGTTCGTCCGGATTGCTGCGAAGCAGAACTTCGCTGAAACGGTGATGCTCTTCGCGGTCCACCATTTGAAGAAGGTAGAGCACAGGCAATGTGAGTTTTCCTTTGCGCAGATCCGAACCCAGAGTTTTGCCCGCTCTTTCCGCGTTACCTACGATATCGAGGCAATCGTCATAGATCTGATAAGCTGTTCCGAGCCGCAGACCATAAGTCCGCAGTGCGGTGATAATCTCCGGACTTGCCTCGCTGATGAACGCGCCTAGTTCCGCTGCCAAAGCGAAAAGAGCGGCTGTCTTCATCTCAATAAATTGGAAATATTCGGTGATTTTTAAATTGAGATCATATCTGCGTTGAGTCTGAATGATTTCGCCCGAGCAAACATCGGTAGCGGCTTGGGCGATCCGGCGGCAGATTTCGCTATTGGGAAACGCGGCTGCGAGCTTGAGTGCGTGCGCAAAGAGGCAATCTCCCAATAAAACCGCCAATGTATTACCCCATTTTGCGTTGACCGTCGGCTGTTCGCGCCGGATGTCGGCACTATCCATGATGTCGTCGTGTACCAGAGTTGCCAAATGAATCAGTTCTACGATGACGGCAAGATCGACGTGACTTGGGCAGATAGTTCCGGCCGCACCACCTGACAGAAGTGCTAGCGCAGGACGCAATCGTTTGCCGCTGCTCCCGCAGGCATAGGCAATATAGCCTTCGATTGCCGGATCGAATGTTCTTGCCTGTTCGCGAATCCTCTCTTCAACTGCATAAAGGTGCGGGTTAATCAGCTCGATGGCGCGTTGCAACTTGATTGCGCCGAGGTTGTGGAGGGCCGATTTTGTGAAAATTTTCACGAACAAAGCCTAGCGAGGTCGCGCCTCAGACCGGCAAGATGTAAAGATCTCCAGGTCGCGTTGGGAGCAGCGTCGATTGGGTGAAGCGGCCTCGCTCTTGCAAGACCCGAAATTTTGCTTTGCTAGAGGTCCGGGCCATTGCCGGCGCGTTATCAGCATACCGCGTGTGGGTTTTTGATTCGTGCGTGCATTTAACAGCAGTGTTGGGATCCGGTACCTTTGGGTTCCGCGGTCCCGCCTATAGAATCCTTGAAAAGCAAAACCACCGAATGATTAATATGAGAATAGAGAAAAACTTGACTCATCTGCAATCAGTTTTGCTTTTTAAAAATTCTAGTTGGATTTTTTTGCATGGTCAATCAGTCGCGGCGGTCTCCCGGGCAAGTCCTCGATTTATCGCACAGAATTCCAGGTGGGCAACAGACGCGGGATAGCGGCTTGCTACAGGGTCGTGCGCAGAACGATCGCAATATCGTTTTTGGACGCAATCAAACTCCGGTGGGAGCGCGCAGGTACGACAAACAAGTCTCCGAAGCGGAATTGGCGTCTATCGCAGAAGGAAACAGTCCCCTGGATCACCTGGAAGACGGAGAATTTAGGCAGTACGTTTGCTGGTCGAGGTTGATCAAGGACCCAGCGATCGACGATTAGGCAATCGTGTGAGACAAGTCTCTCATCGAGGCCTTCGCCGAGCGCCGGCTCAAAATCGTTGAAATCGATGCACTGCAATGATTGCTCAACGTGAAGGGCTCGGGGCTTTCCATCGAGTCCGAGCCGATTCCAGTCAAATACCCGATAGGTGGCATCACTGTTTTGTTGAACCTCGAAAAGCACGTTTCCAGCCCCAATGGCGTGCAGACGGCCGCCCGGCAGGAACATGAAGCTGCCGGGTCGCGTCGGGAGGCGGTGCAACAAACGCTCCACGGTCCCGTTTGCCAGGGCAGATTGAAAAACTTCCCTCACAGTGCCGTGTTTGAGGCCCACGTAGACGCTCGCACCTTCGTCAGTGTCGACGAAGTACCACAACTCGCTCTTTGGTTCATCGAGGAGTTCGATCGTTCGATGAATCGGAGGATGGACCTGAACCGATAACGCGTCCGAGGCATCCAGAATCTTGATGAGCAAAGGAAATCGTTCGTAGTCGTACCCTTCACCAAAGATCCGGCTTCGGTGATTCAGCCAAAGCTCGTGAAGAGCTATTCCTTTGAGTCTCCCTTCGGATACAATGCTTTGCGCGTCGGCGCGGTCCACGAGCTCCCAGGATTCGCCTATAGGATTTGTGACAGGCAAATGCCGGCCGAAAAGAGTCGCCAATTTTCTCCCGCCCCAAACGCGTTCCATATACAACGGTACAAACGTCAGGCAATCGGGGTCCATAATTCAATCATGGCGATAACGTTTATGTCGCGAGTGTTTGGCTGCAAGCAGCAATTAGCGCGGTTCTGCATTGAAAGCACCAAAGTTAGAACTAAACTGGGAGCAGTTATGGGGCAGTCGCGAAAGCATAACGCGTGGAACGAAGTTATCGGGCTTGTGTTGATCGGGACAGGGACTGTTGTGTTCCTGGCACTGATCTCCTACACGCCTAAAGATGTTCCCGCGTGGGTCTGGTTCAGTTCGATAAGTCCGCCAAACAATCCCGCTCAAAATTTCATCGGGCCGACAGGAGCGATCGTTGCGGGCTTTATGTACCTGACGCTAGGGGCGGCGTCCTATCTTGTGGCTGCTATATTTCTCGGATTTGGCGGCTCAAAACTATTCTTGCCAAGCTTTCGAATTATCCGAAGGCTTCCCTGGGCAGCGCTTTTCATTATTAGTGGCGCTTCTCTCATTAATTTGCAGATCTGGGCTCTGAAGACCTGGAGGCATGATTTCAACATCATGGGGCCCGGGGGATGGACAGGCTACTGGTTTGGGATGCTCTTGTTAAACCTGCTTGGCCAGATTGGTTCGATGATTGCTCTTGCAGTGGTTTACATCGTAAGCCTGATCTGGCTCACAGGCATCCGTCCGATCCACGCAATAAAACAGGTGACCCAGGGTTTGAAGGATTTTTGGCGCAAGACGCTCGAAGCGCATGAGCGCAGACGGCTGCAAGCCGCTAATGAACGAGAACGTCTGGAAGCCAATCAAAAGAAAATCGAGCGAGAAATTCGCAAGCACGAGAAGGAACTCAAGAAGAAAGGGTTTTTGCCGGAGGAAGATGAGGGCGAGCCTGTCCTTCGTCCGGAGCCCCAGATTATCGATGCTTCGGCGGCGGTGCCTAAGAAGTCGAAGCCGGGGCTGGCGGAAAGAGGACGCGGGCAGGATAAGGAAGACGTGACACCGATTGTCGGAAAACCGATCGAGAACTATGAACTCCCGACCGTAGAACTCCTGGAGCCGATTGATCTTGAGGGCAGAAAGGCGGCCGATCCGGCCGAACTGAAACAGACTCAGCACGTATTGATCGACACGCTGAAACAATTTAACATCGATGCGAGTCCGGGTGATATCACCAGGGGGCCGACGATCACCCGATATGAGGTTTATCCTGCGCGCGGAGTCCGAGTCGACAAAATCTCCAGCCTCGAGCGCGACCTGGCTCGCGCCACGAGGGCTGAGAGGATCAACATACTTGCCCCCATACCTGGCAAAGACACTGTCGGCATCGAGATAGCCAATTCAAAGAAAGTGAAGGTAACGCTTCGTGAAATTCTGGAATCTGACGACTTTGCCCATACAAAACATCGCATTCCGATCGTTCTTGGAAAGGACGTTTACGGAAAAATCATACTGGGTGATTTGGCGCAAATGCCGCATGCCCTGGTTGCCGGGACGACGGGCAGCGGCAAAAGCGTCTGCATCAATGCGATTATCGCAAGCATTCTCTTTCGCTTCGGCCCTGAGGATCTGCGGTTTGTGATGATCGATCCAAAGGTCGTTGAGATGCAGATGTATAACGCACTTCCGCATCTTGTGTTGCCGGTCGTCACAGATCCCAAGAAGGTGCTGCTCGCCCTGCGTTGGGTCGTGAACGAGATGGAAAACCGATATAAGATTTTCGCCAAAGTCGGCGTCCGCAACGTGACCGGCTTCAACGCACGCCCAATGCCGAAATCGCAGCAGGAACTCGATCAGGCCACAGTCGGGAATGACTCGGAAGGGGTGGACGCTGAAGAGCCGGAATCTGAGGCGCATCAAGTCAGGGTGCCGCGAGAGGATGAGCTCGTTGTTCCCGCACGGTTGCCCTACATTGTGGTCATCATCGACGAATTGGCGGATTTAATGCAAACCGCTCCCGCCGATGTTGAGAGCGCAATTGCGAGAATTACGCAGATGGCACGCGCAGCAGGAATCCACATGATTGTCGCAACGCAGACGCCTCGAGCGGACGTTGTGACGGGTGTGATAAAGGCCAATATTCCCACACGGATCGCCTTTCAGGTCGCCTCTGCGCTCGACAGCCGGGTGATCCTCGATGAAAATGGTGCTGAGCGTCTTGTAGGCCAGGGGGATATGTTCTATCGCCCCCCGGGAACTTCACGACTCGTACGGTCCCAGGGCGTCCTCGTCACGGATGAGGAAATCCATCGCCTGGTGGGGTTTGTTTCCGAACAGGGAGCACCGGTCTTTGATCCTGCGATCGAAAGCCAACTGGATGCGTCTGCGCCGGCCGAAGAGGAAGTAAGCGAAGAGGATGAGATGCTTGTGGAAAAATGCCTCGAGATCATCCGGCAGGAAAAACGCGCCTCAACGTCGATGCTTCAGCGGCGATTGCGGCTCGGATACACGCGTGCCGCTCGGGTAGTTGACATCCTGGAGCGTCGGGGCATTTTGGGACCCGGCGATGGTGCGAAACCAAGAGAAATTTTAGTGGACTTGGACGCTCTCGTGCAACAGTAAGTAAAAGTAAAAATGTTTTCCCCGAATAAGTCGCCGGAGTTAGGCCTCAACCAGGTCGTTAGAAGATGGCGGAATCGGTCGGACGGAGATTGCAGCAAGCGCGATTAGCAAGGAACCTTGAGATCGAGGACGTAGCCGAGACCACAAAGATTCGGCCCGAGCGGATCATCGATCTTGAGGCGGACGAGTACACTCTTTTTCCCAATTTGACCTACGCCAAGAGCTTTTTGGCAAAGTACGCCAAATTTCTGGAAATCAATATTCAGGAGGAGTTGGATCGTTTCCAGGTTGAGCGAGCAATTTCTCTTAATGCCTATCAGTATCTGACCTCACAACCTCAACCGAAGCGCTCGTCCGAGGCGCGCAGAATCACGCCCAAAGGGTTCCGCGTGCCGCCGGCGGTTGTAGCTATTCTACTGTTAATCGTCCTCGTTGGGGTGCCGCTATTCTCATACCTCGCTCTGAACGTGCCCCGCGTTGTAGGCGTGAGATTCCCCGGCGCAAAGAATGGCGAGATTGAGCGCCCCAAAGATGCCCCTGTGAAGGCTGGATTGGAGCAGAAGCCTCCGGATTTACGGTCTGAAAGCGGGGTCTCCGCCCCCGGTGCAAATCCTGCGATAGCCTCTCAAAACCAAAAGCAGGACGATGAAGCAAAAGAGGGGTTGGCACCCGCTTCTTCGCCCATTCAGGCTCGCCTCGAAGAAGGTGTTGAGGTTCGGAGGGCTCTTCCGGTAGACGCCCCACCCGCCGCCGATGCGCAAGTCAGGGCCGTGGCGCCCACGTTTCCAGACAAGAAATTAGAAGTCCGGATTCTGAAGAGAACCTATGTAAAGGTCACAAAGGACGAGGAAAGTGCACAGCCTGTGTTTGAGGGGTTCGCCGGGCCTGACAGTCGCCCGATCGTCGTCGCGGGGAAGCGTTTCTGGGTACACGTGTTGGACAAAGGCGCGGTGGAAGTCCGAAAAGATGGCCAGGTTGTGCCATCCGATTCCGGTGATATCGTGATCAACTGAGTTGAAGCCCTTGATGGACTCCTTTACGCGCCCACTCACTGCGAGCGATCTCCCGCCTGATGATTCTACTGTAAAAGTGGGGATGATCAGCCTCGGATGCGCGAAAAACCTGGTCGATGCGGAGGTCATGCTCGGCGATATCGTCAATCACGGCATGGAGGTGACTCGCGATGCTGAGGAAGCTGATGTCCTTATAGTAAACACCTGCGCATTTATCGATTCAGCGAAGGAAGAATCGATCGAAGCTATTCTGGATGCCCATGAAAAACGCGGGCTCAGGCGGCGACCAGGTCAAAAACTGATCGTAAGCGGATGCATGTCGCAAAGGTTTTCGAACGAATTGGCTGATGAAATGCCCGAGGTCGACGCGTTCATGGGGCTCGATCAGATAGCAAAGGCCGGCGAAATCGTGCGAAGCGTTGTTGGTGCGGCGAGGGCCAACAACGGGCCGCTCGATTTTGTTACTCCAAAATCTCGGTATATCCCGGACTACACGACGCCACGTTTCAGGCTGACACCCTCGCATTTTGCGTATTTGAAGATTGCCGAAGGATGCAATCATCCGTGCAGTTTTTGTGTTATCCCGCAGATGCGGGGACGGCATCGCAGCCGTTCGATGCAATCGGTCGAAGCCGAGGCGCGCCACCTTGTAGCGGAAGGAGTTAAGGAGATCAATCTCATCAGTCAGGATACGACCTATTATGGGATGGACCTTTGGGGCCAGAAAGCGGGTCCCAAGCAGCCAGTCGATTCCTCACGTGGTCCCACGCTTACCCGCTTATTGGAGAGGATTGAGGCGATTCCCGGCGATTTCTGGGTGCGGCTGCTCTACACACATCCAGCCCACTGGAGCCCGGAATTGATTGAGGCGCTGGCTGCGAGCTCCAAGGTGGCGAAATATATCGACATACCGCTACAGCATATTGACGAGGAGATGCTGGGGCTTATGCGGCGCGAAACGACGCGCCAACACATTGAGGATCTTATCCAGGCGATCCGGGAGGGTATACCAGGCGTTATCTTGCGCACCACGTTCATCGTAGGATTCCCTGGTGAGAAAGAGGAACATTTCGCGTCCCTGCTTGAATTCATTGAACGTGTCCGATTCCAGAGATTGGGAATATTTACCTATTCGCGCGAGCAAGGCTCTCGTGCCGCGAAGATCCCGAATCAGGTTCCCGCCGCAACAAAGGCGAAACGTTACAGGCAGGCCATGGAGCTTCAGCAAAGAATCGCATGCGAACATGCGAACACCATGATTGGAAAGGAGATAAAGGCGCTTGTTGAGCAACCATTGGTCGCGCGAGGGGAGGGGGACGCGCCAGAGGTAGATACTCGAATCTTGTTGTCGCGGCCGGCCCCGGTCGGGACGTTCGCGAAAGTTCTCGTGACCGGGACGCAGGCCTATGATCTTCGTGGAGACCCGGTGGGTGTGGCTTCTCGGAGATCTGCCCGCATAAGCGCTAACTTGAGCGCAAAGTAGGCGAAGCGTCCCCGGTTTGTACGCTTTAAAACCATGCAAACCGAGACGGGTCGCCTACATGTAGCGCGTTGATGAGCGTTCGTGCGCTCAAGTTGGCGCTTATGGAGATCTGCCCCTGCCATGTCCGCTACTCGCTAGCAGTTGATGTTTCTATTGTTGCGCGGGCGTCGGTGTTGTTTCGGGAGCCGGCGTTGCCGGAGGTGTCGGCGTCGGCGTAGACTGGGCCGGCTCGGAAGCTGGAGTGGAACTTGGGGAGGGTGCTGCCTTCGGCGAGGGGCTCGATTTTGCCTTGGCGGACTTCGATTTGCGGTGGTGCTGCGGTTTCTTAGTTCCGGTACCGGCTTTCTCGAGAGTGTTTCCGGCGTTTTTTAAACCTTTGCCAACCGTTTTTTCGGTGGCCTGCGCGCCGTGCTCAAGAGTCTGGCCGGTAGCTTGCGCACCATGCTCGATTGTTTGGCCAGTCTTGGTGGCACCTTTTTCGAGCGTCTGGCCAGTTTTGCTGACGGGATTTTGGTCCTGTGCATACAGGGCGAGGGATAGACCAAAAATGAAGATGAGCGCTAATACCAAGTGTTTCATAATGATTTCCTTTCAGTTCGCGAAAAAAAGTAGCTCCGGCTGTACGCTGCTAGCAATTGTCAAATTTTTTTTCGGAGCGCGGAGATCCAGTCTCTCCGCATTTTGGTTTGCACAGCGACGGTGGGAATTGGATATTGGGTTTTTAGCCGAGTGACCTGCGTACCCTTTTTCGATCTTAAGCGGCAATTTCGTTCTCTGCGCGACGAAATCCTGGGGGCCGTTATTCCGGTGCACTTGTTTGGCCTATGCCGCGCGATGGACGATATACTTTCGAACTTTCGCTTGGACGCCTTGCAAGCGGCAATTTTGCTCAAGAAACTGCCTCATCTTGGTGAGGGGTCCCGATGCAGAGGTCGAGATTGTGGCCGAACGGGTTGCGTCGATTTTTTAAAAATAACGGATGATTAATGTAAGAGAGAAGCCGAATCGCGTCGAGAAGGCGTTGTTGGTTGGGGTCTTTAAGGACGCGGTTCAAAAGCAGGATGCCGAAAGTTTGCTGGATGAGTTGAACTCGCTTGTAAGCACTCTGGGAATTCCAGTCGCAGAAAGTTTGCTGGTGCGAGTTACGGGGCCGAGTCCCAGGTATTTTGTCGGTAGCGGAAAGGCGGAGGAAATTTTTTCGCGTTCGAAGCGTATCGGGGCGGACGTCATCATTTTTGACAATGAACTGAGTCCTGCGCAGCAACGAAATTTGGAATCGTTGGTCGGCGTAGCGGTAATCGACCGGCAAGAAGTTATTCTGGACATCTTTGCAAAACGCGCGCAAACGAAGGAGGCCAGGCTCCAGGTGGAGCTTGCGCGAATGGAATATTCGCTGCCGCGCTTAACCCGAGCATGGGGCCACCTTAACCGGCAGGGAGGTGAACTGGGGGGGAAGGGTGAAGGCGAAACTCAGCTTGAAACGGACCGCCGCCTGGTTCGACGCAGGATTGATCGTCTGAAGGAAGATCTCGAGCTCGTTCGTTCCCGCAGAGCAACGCAACGGAAGAAACGGGTGCGCTTGCCGATTCCGAGTTGCGCGATTGTCGGCTACACGAACGCCGGCAAATCTGCTTTGCTAAAAAAACTCACCGGCGCGCACGTGCTCGTCGAAGACAAGCTTTTTGCGACTTTGGATACGACGACGCGGCGTGTTGAGCTTCCTACCGGGCAGGGGCTATTGCTGACCGATACAGTTGGGTTTGTAAGG
>DASZHC010000082.1:0-4152 GCA_035938215.1 Chthoniobacterales bacterium | reverse complement strand
AGGACTTGAACCCGCTTTCAGGGTTCTATTTTCCGCTATTTTCCAGGGTATTGCCTTGGAAAAGCGCTATTCGGGTAGAAAACACTGAAGGCAGTGGAAGCAAAACTGCTGCAAACTGCTGCAAGTCTACGTACCTTTTTTCTGTTGGTTGTATCCGCTGAAGCCTTAAAATCGCTCATCGCGTTTCTGGGGTATTGGTCTTCGCCAGAACCCATCAACATCTGACCTGTCCCATGTCTCCGCCGATCCGAGGTGTCGCGGCGATCCGTTGCAAGCGCCTGTCATAAGGCCAATCGCGCATTCTGTAGTTCTGATCCTTGTTCCTCCAAACAAGAACGGCTATGCTCCAACAATGCTCGATTGGAATCAATGTCCGACTGTTGAGCGCGTTGCGGGGAAAGTCAGCGGTGTGTGGCTGTTCAAAGGCACGCGCGTGCCAAGTAAAGGCTCTTTTCGAGAATCTTGAAGACGGAGCCGGTGTGGACGATTTCCTGCGGTGGTTTCCGGGCGTGAAGCGGGAGCAGGTGCTCGCGGTCCTTGAATTCGCCGAGCAGAGTTTGACTGTGGCGTAAACAGGAATTTCAACTGCCTTGCGCATACTATTCGATCAGGGAGCACCAGTACCATTGCGGCGATATCTGCCTGGCCACACCATCGCAACGGCCTTCGAGATGGGATGGGCCGAGTTCGGTAACGGCGATTTGCTTCTCGAGGCTGAAGCACAGTTTGGTGCGCTGGTGACTACTGACCAAAACTTGCGTTATCAGCAGAACCTTGCGAACCGGAGGCTCGCGATTCTCGTTCTACCGTTCGCGAGCTGGCCGAAACTCGAACGACACAAATCGAAGATTGTGGCTGCGATCGAGGCTCTGCAGCGTGGCGATTACCTAGATTTGACGCTGCCCTAATAGTTTTCCGCTGGTCTCCGCCTTTATCTCACGCTCCGCCCTCTCCATCGAGATCCATCTTTTGGATCCAGGTGTCGATAGGAGTATGGCCGAGCTGGAAGAGTGTCGCCTGGAGTGGTCTTGGATTTCAATCCGGACATCTGGTGGTCGGGGTCGAGATTCTGAATCTGTCCAAGCGATTTGGAGAAATGTCCAAGCGGTGGCTGTGCTTGGCTGATGAGCTGACAACCGCGCGCAAGAGCGATTGAATAGCAGTGCGTTTGTCATCGAGCGCGAAAAGTGAGGCTGGAAACGGCATTCCCGTCGTAGAACGTAAGTTCCTCAAAAACAACCACTTAAATGTGGATATCTCTGCTCGGGGGGGACTTGAACCCGGTTTCAGGGTTTCCTTTTCCACTATTTTCCACGGTATTGCCTTGGAAAAGCGCTAATCGGGTAGAAAACACTGGAAGGCAGTGGAAGCAAAACTGCTGCAAACTGCTGCAAGTCTACGTACTTTTTTTGCGTTAGTTATATCCGGTGAAGCCTTAAAATCGCTCGTCGCGTTTCTGTGGTATTCTTGAGGGCGGGATGCGAAAATACCGAACAAAATCTTTCGTTCCATGCGGGTATTTCGCGGGCAATAGCTCCGTGAGCCTTTCGATACGTTTCTGAATTGCTCAAGTAAGAAAAAGGAAAATTGACGGCAGGATCAGGCGCGGCCCGGCAGTTTTCGCCCTTTCCGCGGTGTAGCAGGAGCAATTTCTGAAGTTCTGGTTGATGACAACCAGCTCTTGAAGAAGGGAGATCCGATCGCCCGGCTTGATCCGAGGGATTACGAAATGGCGCTGGCTCAAGCCGGCGCCAACCTGTCAGAAAAATTTCATGCCAATGCCTCCATGGACCCTGAGAAAGCAAGGCATTGGTGCCCCTCGAAAAACTGTCCCTCGGGGGTTTCGGATCCTTATTGTTTTCCACGTTCTGCGCCACGACCCGGCCATTTTGGTCGACTTAATCGCCGTAAAGACTCGAAATATGGTCGATATCCTTGTCCGTAACGCGGAACTTACCGGGACCCGTGTCGTAGCCTTCTCGGCCAGTTGAGGCCGTTGAAACGCCGACGATTTGATTGCCTTTGTAAAAATAGGCTCGTTGATTTTCGACATTTATCGTTTGAGGGTCTACGAACCTCTTGGCCCGAGATGTTCGCGCTGAGTTTTTGACATGCTTTTCGCGAAAAGAGTCCGCGCCCGCTCTTTTGACAGTGAGACAAATCCCTCCCGGAGGTAGCTTTGTCCATTTAACGCGATTTACAAACACGCCCTAGAGAAGGAATAACAAATAATGAGCAATTTATTTGTGGTCGGATTCGATGGTCGGTGTTCCCGAAAATGCCTCAGCGATTCCGGAACGACCCCGCGCCAAGATAAGCTTTGAACGTATCCGAGCCTCAGTGTGCCTGATTGCCCCGCAGCAATGCGTTTTGCGCGTGCTGTTGCATAGTGGACCTCCTGAAGAATGCGGCGCGCATCATTGAGAAGTGATTTTCCGGCGGCATTTATTTTCACTCCTCGGGGAAGGCGGTCGAACAATTTGAAGCCACCTTCTTCTTCCAAATCCTGGATTTGACGAGAAAGAGCGGGCTGCGCCACGCGCAGGCGTTCCGCGGCGCGACCGTAATGCTGCTCTTCTCCGACGGCCACGAAATACCTTAGATGGCGTAATTCCATACCGATGCCATAAAGGTATTAGTTCGATAGTAAAGATATCTTAGACGCATGGGTGAGAATCTGGCAAACCAGGGGTGTTCCCCATGGCCCGACCTCGCACAATCATCGGATGGTTCCTACCTGTTGGAGCGGCCACTTCGCTCGCTAGGTCGGTTCGGAAGCAACTACGAGGAGACCACACATGAAGGCACTTGTTCTTAACGCACTCGGTCGCGGGTTCGACGTCAAAGATGTGGACATCGCCGCGCCCATTGGACGCGAGGTTCTCGTAGAGGTACAAGCGTCCGGCCTGTGTCACACCGATCTGCTTTTTGCCACTCACGATTTCGCTCCGACGCCATCGGTGCTTGGTCATGAGTTGAACCTGGACGACCTGGTTTCACGAAGGATCTCGCCCCGCGAGGTGAATGACGGTTACGCGGCCCTCAAGGAGGGCTCGCTCAACCGGGTCGTCGTCACCTCGTTCTGACAATAAATACCCATAGGAGAATCGCCATGAAAACAAGCGCCGAAAGAGACACGATCAAGACGATCACAACGTACTACATCGACGGAGCGTTCGTTGAATCGCATGGCCGTGAGGTCATGGACATTATTAGACCCACCGACGGTCAAGTCATCGCGCGCGTCACGCTGGCCGACGAGGAAGATACGCGGCGCGCCATCGCCGCCGCCAGACGCGCGTTCGCGACTTACGGCCGGTCAACCAAGGATGAACGCGCGAAGATTTTGCATCGGCTGGATGAGGCCGCTTCGGCGCGACTCGGCGATCATTCCACCATGGTGGGTGCTCTGTTTGTGTCGTGTACCACTCGCTCCATGGTTGGAGACACACTTGCATCGGACGAATGCGGACCCAGAACTGTGGGAAAATAGGATAGCGGGCAGTGCCAGTTTGGCTTGAATCTGGGGAACTCGGATTGTCCGTACATCCTTTACCAGAGCTTTCTTTGCGGCAAATTGGCGACCTAACGGGATTCGAACCCGGTTCGCGCTGTCCGGCCTAGTCCGAACCAGTCGTAAGTAGCTGATTCTAGGTGGATGCAGATCGGTCTTTTCTGCCCAATACCCCCCACGGAAGCCCGGCGTGTGATCAATGTGTGATCAAAACCGGGCATCGCAGCCCCTGTTTCTAGGCCCGAATTTTGAGCATTCACGGCCCCGCCGACGGAAGAGGCGGAACCGTTCGACGGTTTGAGGCCCAGGCGAAGGGCTCGTCACGAATGTTCTTTTGGGCGCATCCGGTTACGCCGGACCGGGCTCTCAGGCTTCGCCCCGAGCCTCCGCATTTTTGATCGCCACCACGCGGCGGGGCGGAGTCGGTGCAAGCCACATTTCTTGAGTTCGGGCATCGTTACACAGCTACGGTACCGCCGTCGACTGGCAGATCGACGCCCGTGATGAAGCTGCTTTCGTCGGACGCCAGGAACAGGACGGCCGAGGCAATCTCTTCGGGCCGTCCAATCCGCTGCATTGGCGTCATGGCTATGAACCGGTCCTTCATCGCGCCGACGTTCGGGCCGAACTGGGCTTCG
>DASZHC010000081.1:0-8751 GCA_035938215.1 Chthoniobacterales bacterium | reverse complement strand
ATATATCGATGCCGGCTTGAGTGCGCGAATCTTCTCCAGCGAATCTCGCCAGAGTTCCAGGTTGATCTCCGGCGGAGGAAGCGGGGGTATCGCAGGCCCGCTTCCAATCCGGACGCCGGTAACGTCTCCGGCGAAAAGGATCCGTTGAGATTTGATCCAATATGCGTTGTGATGATTGGCATGTCCGGGGGTTGCAATAGCTCTGAGCCGCAGACCGCCCAGTTGGAAGTCGGAATCCGTCATAGCAATAACTTGCTCTTCTGGTATTGGCTCGGTCGCTCCCCACAAATAGTTCATCTTGTCTCCGTAGATTCTTGTAGCGCTGGACAGCAACTTCGAAGGATCAACTAGGTGAGGCGCGCCATTAGGATGCACATAGATCTTTGCTCCGACTTCTCTCGCCCAGCGCCAGGCGGCTCCGGTGTGGTCCAGGTGGATATGCGATGCCAGGATGTAGCGGACGTCGCGAAGTTCGAATCCGAGTTTTTGAACTCCAGCAGCGACGGCGGCAAAGACGGATTCTGGGCCGGTGTCGACCAGCACAAGCTCGCCTGGGGCCGCCTGAAGCAGTCCGATCGAAATAACATTGGGTGTTCCGAGGTGCAGTGCATCAATTAGATGAACCATACCTACATTGATAAGCCGGCTAAGCAGAATGGAGCCAGCGATAAGTAAAGGCTTATTTGATTGATTCCATGGGAAAAAATCCAGTATGCGTAGCCCAGGCGACAGATGAACCATTTATCGCGACGTTTGCAAACTGGCATCTTGGTTTTGAGTTCTCTCTGGTTGGCCGTTGGGCCCTCCGGAGCCGAGGATCGGCGTCCCAAAATAACCCCGGCGCAGCAACTCATTTCCAAGCAGGCGCCGCCCGTGATTAACAAGACCGTTCTGGCGCAACTGGCGCCTGAGAACGCCTTGGTGCTCGTCTCTTTGTCCAGGCAGCGGGCGTACGTTTATGCTGGTAATCAGCTCGCGATCGATACGCCGATTTCTTCCGGAAAAAAGGCGGGATACACGCCGGCCGGAAACTTTACAATCATCCAGAAAGATCCCAACCATCGGTCGAACATTTACGGGAACTTCGTCGATTCCCGGGGAAGGGTTGTTCGCTCGGGCGTCAGTTCGAGAATCGACTCGGCTCCCAGCGGCACTCATTATGAAGGGGCTCCGATGTTCTATTTTATGCGACTGACTAGTGAAGGGGTTGGTATGCACGTCGGAATCTTGCCGGGCTATCCCGCTTCACACGGATGCATCCGAATGCCAGCCGAAATTGCGCCCCAAATCTACGCCCGGGTCAAGCTCGGCACTCCTGTTCAGGTTGTGCAGTGAAGTGCTGGTGTGCCCTCCCTAAAAGACGTGTTGGCGGGACTATTTCGAAGAAAAATTCAACCTTTGTCGTAAAGTTTTTAATTGCATCGTCGGAGCGGGGCGTGTTTGCTGATGTGCTTGGCGGAGCTGTATTATGACATGTCAAAGACGCACTTTGGCGCTCAAAATGCCGGGGTCTCAGTCTTGACAATAACCTCCGCAAGCATAATAGAAGGCGCTACCCCCAATGGCTTCCCCCGGCAAGTTCAGCTTCAGTTTCTCTAAATTCCCTGAAGGCGGCCTGATCCTTGCGATCATAGTACTTGGTCTGCTTCTGGCAATCTTCGGCGGCACCGTCCAACTTCCAAAATTCCACATTAATGCGGAAGGCAAACAGGAACGTGTAATGACAAAGAATGCTAACGGACAAGACGTCCCGGCATTCGAAACGGTAAACAAGTTCTTTAATGCCAAGACACTTGTTCAAATCGCTAAGGACACGAGTTTTTTTGCGATCATGGCGGTCGGTATGACATTTGTTATTATCACAGGTGGAATAGACCTGTCGGTGGGAGCAACTTACGCGTTAGCTTCTGTCTGCGGAGCGATCGTCCTCAACCAGACGGGGTCTTCAGGCGGTATCGGTGGAACGCTGGTTGGTATCCTGGTCACAATTGGGGTTGGCGTACTCGGTGGCCTTGCAAACGGATCGATGATCGTCGCTTTTAAGGTTCATCCGTTCATTATCACACTCGGTACAATGGCAATTTATCGCGGCATTGCGTTTGTACAGACGAATGGACAATCGATTGGTGAATTTCCGGAAATGTTTCGCGCATTTGTTCGCCAGGAATTTAACGGTCTGAGTTTGGTTCCATTAGTCGTGATGATAATTGTCATGATCATCGGCGGTATCTTACTGTCGAAAATGGCGATTGGGCGCAAGGTCTATGCGGTCGGGGGCAACGAGACGGCCAGTCGCTATAGCGGCATCAGGGTGGGAAGAGTGAAAATTCTGGTCTACGCCATCTCTGGACTAACTGCCGGAATTGCGGCGATGCTGTCGTTAGGCTACTACGGCGCCGGTTCATCTGGAGACGGTCAGGGTTACGAACTGAACGTGATTGCCGCAGCTGTGGTCGGCGGTGCAAGTCTTGTCGGAGGGAAGGGAACAGCCTTGGGAGCCTTACTCGGAGCGGTAATCCTTCAAATGATTTCAAACGGTTTGGTCATTCTCAACATTCCGCAAAACTACAGCCAGATCGTCATCGGTCTTGTTGTGATTGCGGCCGTGTTGTTTGACCAGTTCAATGCCTGGTTGGCTAACAGACGTTTGTTGGCTAAAACTGGGCGCATAAAAAAGGAAGTGATCGCTTCCAGCGACATTCCAGTTTCTACGAGCCCCCAAACAAAATGATTAGGAAATTGAGCCTGACAGTAACAAGCCTTCTCGGCTTGGCCGCAGCCACTTGTTTTGCTGCGGAAAAGTCCTACACATTTGGCGTCGTTGCCAAATCCAACAACAACCCGGTTTTCCAGGCAGCGAAGACCGGTGCTGAGGACGAAGCAAAAAAGTTGAGCCAGGAAAAGGGTGTAAACATCAAAATCGACTGGCGGACGCCGAACGAAGAAGATCCCCAAAAGCAAGCCGATGCCATTGAACAATTGGTAAATGCGGGCGCAAGCGGTATTTCCGTCAGCGCCTCTGACGCTAACAAGCTTACCGACGCGATCAACAAGGCGGTCGATAGCGGTGTACCCGTGGCGATGTTTGACTCGGATGCACCAAAGAGTAAGCGGTTCGCGATCTTTGGCACCGATGATATCGATTGCGGTCACAAGGTTATGGAAGAGTTGGCCAAAGCGATGGGCGGCAAAGGAGTCGTCGCGATCCTGGCTGGAAACCAGAACGCTCCAAATCTGCAGAAGCGCGTGCAGGGCGTGAAGGAAGAAGCAAAGAAGTATCCTGACATCAAGATTCTGGATGCCTTCTACCACAAGGAAACTCCACAAGATGCGGCTGCGAAGGTCGAACAGGTGATGCAGGCGCATCCTGAAATCACGGGCTGGGCGATGATCGGCGGCTGGCCGCTATTCACCGATAACGCGCTGAAGTTCGCCCCGGGGTCCGTTAAAGTTGTGGCTGTTGACGCGTTGCCGGCTCAGCTCGGTTACGTTAAGAGCGGTCACGTTCAAGTGCTGCTGGCTCAGCAAGTCTATGAGTGGGGCAGCACGACGGTCGACCTGCTTTACGACATGGTGGCCAACAACAAGAAACCTGAACAAGCATTCGTGAAAGGGCAATTGATTCCTGTGACCAAGGAAAACGTGGACGAGTTTGCTAAGAATTGGGAAAAATGGCTGCCTAAAAAGTAAGAGGCAACAGCACTCTGCCAGATTCTGCACCCTCGGGCGGGCAACAGCCCGAGGGTTTTTGTTGGAAATCAGAAGTCAGAATTCAGAAGGCAGAAGACAGAAGACCGGGGGCGGCTAAAATCTGTCGGTTGGATCGCAAGGCCGAGAGGTAGGGCCGGATCTCCGAGCCGGCCGTTTGGGCGGGCAGCTCGGAGATCTGCCCCTACCGCCGGCTACAGCGTCGCGCGGACCTATTTCAACGGCCCGCAAGGCAAACGGTACCTCCTGACTACTGACTCCTTCTTCTCAACATCTCCAACGCGTGTTGGGTGCAAATCCTCTTAAAGGATCGACGGTCGGTAGGAAAAAAGAGCTTTTCAACACAGGTGTCCTGGTATTGGCTCGCCAGCCCTATATAAACGGTTCCGACTGGCTTCTCCGGTGTTCCGCCCGCTGGGCCGGCTATTCCTGTGGTAGAGAGCGAATAAGTCGCGCCACTCCTCTTCAGGGCCCCTTCAGCCATAGCGCGCGCCACGTCTTTGCTGACCGCGCCAACAGAAGAAAAGAGTTCGACAGGAACTCCCAAGGTCCTTGCTTTCGCCTCGTTTGAGTACGTAACGCTCCCTTCGAGAAATACGGCCGATGAGCCAGGGACATCGGTGAGACGGTCTGCTAACAAGCCTCCCGTGCAAGATTCGGCGACGGCTAAGGTGGCGTTCTTCTCGCGCAAAAGTTCAATCACAACCTCTTCTAACTCTTTCGCCTCCTCGCTGATGATATATTGCTGCAGAGCTGCACGAATGATCTTCTCGGCGGCATTGACGGCAATGCGGCTCCCTACGACGCGAAGGTCGACCTCTCCCATTCGGGCGCAGTAGCCAAGCTCCAAGCCAGGGATAGCCAGGAGTTTTTCGCCAACCATTTTCTCAACGTACGATTCTCCGAGGCCGGTCGTACGGAAGATACGGGCATGCAGGTCGTTCATAGGAACCAAACCGCGCAAAATCGGAACTGCGTAAGTAGTGAACATAGGAGCCAGTTCACGCGGTGGTCCCGGCAAAAGGAATAGATGCGGCATGCCGTTTCCAGCCGGGATATAAAGCCCCGGAGCCGTGCCAAAATCGTTTGCAAGTACAACGGCACCTTCCGGCACATACGCCTGCCGCGAAACCCGCTCGCTCAGCGGAAGGCCTCGCCTTTGAAAACGCGCTCTGATTTTTTGAAAGATTGAATCATCATAGGAAAGCGGACGATTCGTTAGTTCGGCGACGGTTTCCCTGGTTACATCGTCTGTCGTCGGACCGAGGCCGCCCGTAATCAAAATAATTTGGCAGCGCGCTGCCGACTCCAGAACTGCGTCCCGAATGACACTGCCGTCAGGAAGAGTTACCTGGCGTTGCACCCGGAGGCCAAGTGGGAAAAGCTGTTGCGCAAAGAATGAGAGGTGGGTGTTCAGAACGCTGCCAAACAGCAGCTCCGTGCCTGTGTTAAGGACTTCGAGCCGTGGCACCGAACTCATTTCGGATCCAGCAGGCGAATCCATTTCCTTACCATATCATGGAATGGCTCGTGTTTATCCTTCTCAAAAATGTAGACCAAGTTAGCCAGGATACGGATAAGGATGAGCCTGGGGTGAGCTGTCTGAAGATGGCTCGGATGGAGTGTGAGCTTCTGGTGTGAAAGAATCTCGGCACAATCTCGAGTCGTCAAGGCTCGGCCTTCGTGAAATGGATCGAACAAAATAGCGCCATGGCGCACGACAAAGTGCCCGGGCAAATTGATTCCTTCGACAATAACCGAGGCTCTCCCGGCAACGATCATGTACAAAACCGACAAAGATATCGGAATGCCCAGCCGGGAATCCATGACGCACGGTAAAAGCGAATTGCGAGCCCTATAGTAGTCATCCGCATTTCCGCGGAAGCCGAGTTCCCTACCGAAAAATTGCGCCATAGTGGCCACTCGCGCAGATTCAGAGTCATACGGCGAAAGGCGACCTCTCAATTCGTTCGCCCACCTGTCGAGCGTCTTCTGGTACAATTCGATTTCTACGCCGGGCAAAAATATTTGCGCAAGATACCAGCATGCTTGCTCCAGGTCCGACAGACTCGAAATGCGCCGACAAACCTCTTCGAAAGCTGCTTTGGCGTGTCTGTTTTCAATCTCCGTCAGAATCTCCCGGATGTGAACGGTGACTCTTTCGTCATCGATTGACAGTAGGTCTCTAAGGTCTGGAATCGTTTCAGCACCGCCCTGGACCAGTTGTTGTTTGATCAAAAGGATCGTTTCAGGATCATCGTCCTTAAGAAGTCGAATAATTGCGTCGCGTTGCTTAAACATCTACGAAATCAAATTCAAACGAGGGGCGTCACTCCATAACCCTTCCAACGCGTAAAACGCGCGTTTCTGCTTTTGGAAAATATGGATGAGAACGTCGGAATAATCCATGACCACCCACTGACTAGCCACAGTCCCTTCCGATGCCAGCGGGGAAATCCCTGCTCGTTCTCTCAGCCCCTCACGGATACCGCCGCTGATCGCCTTAAGATGGGGCTCCGATGTCCCGGAGCAAATGACGAAGAAATCCGTAAACGTTGAGATTCCGCGAAGATCGAGTACAACAATTTCCTCGGCCTTCTTGTCTTCAGCCAATTCTACGCAAAGCCTCGCTAATTCTTCCGCTCCAATAACTCCTCTCCTCGGTAGAGATTTTTCTCATTGATATACCGCAGCACGTTCTCAGGAACCAGATAAGAGATTGGCAAATTATTGGCAACTCTGTGTCTGATTTCCGTTGATGACAAATCGATGCGCCTCCGTACAACCGGATAGTCCACTCGCAGCGGCAAACCGCAGCGGCTCAAAATCGCGAAATTGACGATCTGGGTCAGCTCCTCAAAGTCGTTCCATTTAGGCAAGCTTTCCAGATGATCTTCTCCCACCAGAAGAATCAGCTTCTCTCTCGGATACTGCGTCTTGTAGGCCTTCACCGTATGAATTGTATAGGAGGGCGGTTTACGGTCGATTTCAATGCTGTCTACCGTGAAAGCGGGCTCATCACGTATCGCAACTCGGATCATCTCCAAGCGATCTTCCGCCGAAGCCGCGGTGTTTCCAGGTTTGAAAGGAGATTCAGCGGCGGGAATAAAAATAACACGGTCCAGCTTCAAATCCTCCAGGGCTTGCCGAGCCAAAATCAAATGTGCGTGATGCACAGGGTCGAATGACCCCCCGTATAATCCGAGTGTCAGCATGAAGGTCCTCTGTCTCCATTTAGAAATCCGAGCTTCATAAGAGATGTCCACTGGTGCATCGAGTCATAAGTAGCAGGCATACCGCCGGTGGTTTTGCTTTTCAAGGATTCTAAGGCCGCTTCACCCGAACGGCGCTGCTCCCAAGGCGACCTTGGGACCTTTACCTCTCGTCGGTCTGAAGCGCGGCTTTGCTAGAAAAGAGTGGTGCCGCAGCCCGAGACCGGTAACATGCGTGGGAAACTATGGAACGAAACAGCTTGGGTCAAATTTTGCTTGTTGGTTTGCCTGGATATGAATTGGATCCAGAAACAGCCCGCATTTTACGCAAAGTCCAGCCAGGTGGTTTTATTTTATTCGGTCGGAACGTTCGATCGGCAACACAGCTTCGCAAGCTGATAGACGATCTTCGAGACCTCTCCGAAATCGAGCCGATCATTACGGTTGATCAGGAAGGCGGCAGAGTTTCGCGCCTGAAGTTGATCGGCCATGAACCGCCCAATGCACAGGACATCCGTGAGAAAAACGATCTCTCTCTCGCGCACCGGCATGGGCGCGTAACGGGCGAGCTCTTGCGCTTATTCGGATTTAACCTCGATCTTTGCCCGGTCCTCGACATTTCGTTTGACGATGAGGCCGACAATTCGCTCCGCGGGCGATGCTATGGCACGAGCGTGGATCAGGTGACCCAATTTGCGGGTGCCTTCAACACCGCACTGCTGGAAACAGGCGTGCTGTCATGTGGAAAACATTTTCCGGGATATGCGGCTGCGGGTCTGGATCCTCACCATGACTTGCCGCGCATCGATCGGTCTCGACGAGAACTGGATCACACCGAACTCGCCATCTTCTCGAATTTTACTCGGCGCGTCAGTAGCATGATGGTCTGTCACGGGTGGTATCCTGCATTCGATGCCGTGAAAACGCCGGCGTCCCTTTCTAAGTCTATCGTTACCGGACTTCTGGTAGAAGAAATGAAGTTCGAAGGTCTGATTATGACTGACGACCTCGATATGGGAGCCATAACCAATGAGATCGGCTTCCGGGAGGCAATCGAACGATCGATCGTTGCCGGCAACCACGTTGCAATGGTCTGTCATCGCACCCACCTTGTGGAAGAGGCTTCGGCTGCACTGCAAAGACCCCCCTCTGCAGCATTGGATCGAGCGCTGGCCGGAATCCACATTTTCAAACAAACCTTCGTTGCCGTCGAGCCCTTTTCCGAGGAACGATTTCGAGCGTTGAACCAGGAGATTTGGGAGCTTCGCGTCTCGACATTGGGACCTGAGAAAGCAGCTGGGCGAAGCCCGGAAGATGGTAAACGTTCGCCGGTGGAGGTTTACTGACCAAGGCTAAATCGTTTCGGTACTTAGGCCTCGCGCAAAGGTGCGCAGAGACACGCGAAGGAAGAGACTAGACTATTGATTAGCCTTGGCGACGAACACGCAAAGACCAGAATCCACCGTCTAGCGAACAAGCTTTTAAATCCACACCCTTGCGTACCTCCGCGTACCTTTGCGTGATGAGAGCACCGGCGGAGCGGACGCCTTCCAGCCGATCGGCCAGCAATGGCATCCGTTTCCGGTGGCGACCAGGGACCCTCGTGCGCTTTTCCACTGGAAATAGGGTCGGTTTCCCTCCAGACTTCAGGCAGTATTCAATGTTAAAAGAGATCGCGCAGCTGTTACTGCTTCAAGACCGAGATCAGAAGATCAAGATGTACAAAGCGGAGCTTGAGACAATTCCTTTGGAGCAACGGCGGATAGATCAACTCGTTGCTTCGAAAAACAGCGCTTTCGAGCAGACCAGGCAGCGTTTTCGGGATCTTGAG
>DASZHC010000080.1:0-6016 GCA_035938215.1 Chthoniobacterales bacterium | reverse complement strand
CGCGACCCTGAGATCCTTACATCTCGCCCGTCCAAGGCGCGGCCTCGCTAGGAATCGTTCTCGATAACGGGCTTCTTTCGGAGGACGACGCTAACGTCGTTCGCAACTGGTCGCACCGCTACCCGACTATGCGAGTTTTCTGGTTCCCCTTCGTTTTCATTCTGGGATGTTCAGTTGCGCTTGGACAGGAAACGTTTTTCCGCCCGAGTGTTCGTTTGGCGCAGCAAGGTGATTTGATCTATTTGCTGATGCCGGATCGATTCTGTAATGGAAACCCTGGCAATGACACGGGAAACGCCCCGGCGAATGACCCAAAAGTGAGCGGTTTTGATCCTGCAAATTCCGATTTTTTCCATGGAGGCGACCTTCAGGGGATCGACACAAAGCTCGATTATCTCAGCCATTTGGGAGTCAACTCAATCTGGTTAACACCTATTTTTAAAAACCGTGCCGTCCAGAACTATGGGGAAGGCGCAGCCCCAAAAGCGGGATATCATGGCTACTGGATTCTCGATTTCACAGATGTCGATCCGCATTTCGGAACGAAAGAGGATTTACAACGTCTGGTCGACCACGCCAATGCGCACAAGATTGGAACAATTTTAGATATTGTCGTCAATCATACCGCTGATGTTATCCAACCGAAAAATGGCGTTCACGAGTATCAATACAAATTTTCGAAGCCATACCGGGACGCTGATGGAAAACCGTTTGACGATCGCGACTACATAGACAGGCCAGATTTCCCAAAGCTTGATCCAGATATCAGCTTCCCGATTCCTCCTTTATTTCAAAGCGAAGCCGATCGAAAGATTAAGAAACCCGATTGGTTGAACGATCCCACCGTTTACCACAACCGAGGCGAAGCCTCGACAGGAGGAGAGAGTGCGCAATATGGAGATATCTCCGGACTCGATGACCTGTTTACCGAACAGCCGCGTGTTGTACAAGGGATGATTGATATCTATGCGGACTGGATCAAGAACTTCCCAATTTCCGGTTTTCGCCTCGATACCGTCAAGCACGTTAACAATGAATTTTGGCTGAAATTTATCCCGGCGATGTCGGAAGTTGCTAAAAATGCCGGCCGAAAGGATTTCTTTATTTTCGGCGAGGTATATGATCCCGATCCCGCCTTTGTCTCGGAGTTTGTTCACCGGGCCGGATTATCGTCGGTGCTCGATTTTGGATTTCAACGCGCAGCGCACGCATTTGCGACCGGCGCGGGCACTCCGCGGTCCCTGGTGGAGTTTTTTGCAAAGGATAGCTACTACATCACTCCCTCTGCGAACGCATACGGGCTCGTGACCTTCCTGGGCAATCATGACATTGGGCGGATTGGTTACTTCTTATCGAATGACCTTTCGGAGGCCGCTGGAGAAGAGTTGCTTGCCCGGGACATACTAGCTCACGCCCTGATGTTTTTTACCAGAGGTATTCCTTCAATCTACTACGGGGATGAGCAAGGCTTTACGGGAAAGGGAGGAGATGTCGCGGCACGCGAAGATATGTTTGAGTCGAAAGTGCCCGCATACTTGGCCGAGAAGCGAATTGGAGGCGGGGACGCCTCAGCGCCGGCATTCAACGAGGACCATCCCCTGTTCCGCGCCATTCGCGAAATAGCTACCGTCCGGCGCAACAATCCGCCGCTCCAAAGCGGTATACAAATAGTTGAATATGCGGATGACAAGCCTGGTATCTTGGCCGTTGCCCGAATTGATCCGAACAGTTTTGAGGAAATGCTGGTCGCATTGAATAATTCTTCTGAAACGCGAAAGGCGGATGTGAAAGTGTTCTCGCCGGCAGGCCACTGGGAGAAAGTCTATTCGTCGGGAGCGAAAGGCATCAGTTTCGGCCCCGGCCCTGACAACACGATTTCGATCGAACTCGCGGCATGGTCAGTCCTTGTCGTGCGGAACCCGCATCCGATTGAGCCCGGCTCCGAACTACTGGGTGAACTGCGACTCACCGCGTTCCGTACGAGTGAGCTTGAGGATCGCTGGGAAGTTAAGGCCGAGGTTACTTCTGGAATGGTTCCATCCGTAGCGTTCGGAGTCAGGGCAAAAGGTGAAACGGTGTACAAGTTTCTTGGAACCGCGGACGGGCCGCCTTTCCGAGTGTTTCCGCCGCGGGAAATCATTCCTAATGCTGCTGAACTGGAATTCAGGGCAATTGAGAGGGATCTGTTTGGCAAGGAAGTGACAGCGGATTTTGATTGGCATCGACCGGTGCCCAGAGGGCATTGAGAGAGGGAAAATTTTACCACAGAGGCACAGAGGACACAAAGATTTAGGGGGAGGGGAAAATCGGGTGCTGATAGGGCGCGAGTCCGCGTTCTTTGGCTCAAACGATGAAGTCGTTTCTAAGGTCTTGACTCGACCGGGATTCACCGCGGACACGTGAGTCAACGAATAAATCTTCTTAGGCCGTCTCTGAGGGTTTGCGCGTTAAAATTCATCAAAAGTCCGAGCGGTTTGTCAGCGAGCCTCATGTAGGTGAGGATTTGCGCGTCGAATATTGGTAACAGTGCATCGACGCTCTTAATCTCAACTACGAGTCGATCTTCGATCAGAAAGTCAATTCGGTAGCCGCATTCCAGGCTCACCGTTTTGTACGTTAAGGCGATCGGCTTTTGTCTTTCAAACCTCAGCGCAACCATTTTGAACTCGTGAGCCAAGCATTCCTCATATGCTGACTCCAGCAACCCCGGACCAAGCTCTTTGTGAACTTCGATCGCACGTCCTATGACGACACGGCTCAGACGATTGAGTATTTCGTTCATGTCCAGAGAATATATTATAACATGTTTGTTTCAAGTTATTTTTATCTCCGTGTCCTCCGAGCCTCTGTGGTGAAATTCTTCTCCTCGGTGTCCTCATCTTCGCTCTTTTATATCCTCGCGGCTTCTCTGAACCGATGCCAGTAAGAGAAGGCCCGCTGCTACACAGATACAGCTATCGGCTACGTTGAACGAAGGCCACGCGAATTCGCGCACATAAAAGTGCAGAAAATCGGTTACCGCGCCGAAAAAAACGCGATCAGTCAAATTACCAGAAATACCCGCAATCAACAGGGCAAACGAAATCTTTGTCGCTCGAGCCATTCGCCGCGAAATTGAGTGCTCAAAGCTATCCCGAACTAACAAAAAGATCACTACGGCAAGAGCGGCAAGAGCGAGGCAGACAAAAAAGATATTATTTCCTGTAAACATGCTGAATGCCGCACCGGTATTCGAGACATGGACGAGACTGAAAAAGCCGGGGATAACAGGAACTTCTGATCCATACGGAAGCAGTTGCCGAACGAGCCATTTTGTTAGCTGATCCAAACCTAACAAAGGGAGACTCAGATAGATCAAATACTTCATCTTTCGACAGTGAGATCCCTCACGACACTTGCGCACCGATCGCAAAGCCCAGGGTGGTCTGAGTAGATGCCTACCGTCGCCAGATGACGCCAGCAGCGCTCGCAGCGCCGGTGCGCAGTTCTGGCCACAATCGCGGACGTTTCATCCTGTGTTGCCTGTAACTGGATATCGCTGAGAATCAAGAATTCTGCGACTTCCGACAATGGCATTTGGTGGATTGGATCGGCATGCGGCAGTGAAAGCTTGACGTGCGCCTCGAGCGCGTTCCCGATCAATTTTTGTTGGCGGGCGGTCTCAATCGACTGCGACACGATGGACCGGGCAGCAAGCAAAGAATCGACTTCGCGCATTGCTGATGAATCGATCTGTTCGCGGTCAGGCTCTGGGAATCGCTCCAGGTGCACCGACTTCGACTTGCCAAAATACGTCCAGGCCTCCTCTGCCGTGTAAACCAGGATTGGCGCCAACAATCGGGTGAGGACTTCCAGGGCCTGATACATCACTTTCTGGGTGGCGCGCCGTCGTGGAGATGAAGAGGGGTCGCAGTACAGCCGATCCTTTGTGATGTCGATATAGAGGCTGCTGAGATCAACTGCGCAAAACTGATTTATTGCGTGGTAGATCTTATGGAATTCATACTGCGCATAAGCTTCCCGGCAGTGTCGGATCAATTGTTGCAGACGAGACAGAAGCCAACGATCGACAAGGGTCAACTCTGCGACGAGATCGGCGACTGCGTTGTAGTCGTAAAGATTTGCCAGCAGGATTCGGAGCGTGTTACGGATCCTCCGATAGGTGTCTGTTAATTGATCAAACATCTTTTCCCCGAACGGAACCTCGTCAGTGTAGTTGACGCTCGATACCCAGAGGCGGACTATGTCTGCCCCGTATTTGTTAATGTAGTGATCAGCTTCTGTTGGTTTCGAGTAGGCGCCTTGCTGTGATTTCGAAATCTTCTGCCTGCTATCCACGTCTACGACAAAACCATGTGTCAGGACTTCCCGATATGGAGCCTGGCCGCTCATGGCAATGCTAGTGAGCAGCGAGGATTGGAACCATCCGCGATGCTGATCCGTGGCTTCGATGTAGACGTCGGCTGGCCAGCGTAGCGCCTTGTTCCGGCGCAGAACAGCTTCATGGCTAACGCCGGAATCGATCCAGACATCCAGCGTGTCGCTCCGGCGCGTTAGCCCCCCGGGCAAGCCGAGAGCGACGGCCAACTCGGCATCTCCGAGTTCATACCAGACGTTTGTCCCGCGCTGTTCAACCAGAAGGGCGAATTTGCGAATCCAGTCGGCGTTCAAGATCGGTTTTCCATCCTCGTAGAATACCGGGAGCGGTACACCCCAGCTCCGCTGTCTGGAGATACACCAATCGGGCCGGGATTCGGTTGTGGCGTAGATTCTATTTTTCCCCCACGGAGGCACCCATTTGACTTTGTCGATTGCCTCAAGTGCTGCGGCCTTGATTCTGGCAATTTTGATGAAGAACTGCTCCACCGCTCGAAAGATCACCGGTGTCTTGGAGCGCCAGCAGTAGGGATAAGTATGATGGTACTCCTCATGCCCAAGAAGACTGCCTACCTTGGCGAGCCGAGCTATGACGTCGGCGTTGGCGTCGAAAACGTACTTTCCGACCCATTCCGGAACACCCACCTCTTCGGTATACCTGCCGTTGTCGTCTACAGGTGAGAGTAACGGAAGACCATATTTCAGGCCGATTTGATAGTCTTCCTCGCCGTGACCTGGCGCGGTGTGCACACAACCCGTTCCTGCATCGAGCGTGACATGTTCGCCTATCAAGATGATCGAATCGCGTTCCAGGAATGGATGGCGGCAGACCCATTTTTCCATTTCCAGGCCGGCAAGCGCTGCGTAAGGCTGGCCGATCGGTTTCCAGCCGCTTTCCCGAGCGAATGACTCGACCAAATCTGCAGCCAGAAGCAGATCTCTGGGTTCCGGCCGATCGGGATGAATGAATTTCTGGGCTAGGTACGTATGGTGCGGATGGACAGTGATGGCAAGATTCGCAGGGATCGTCCAGGGTGTTGTTGTCCAGATCGCAATCGAAGTCCGGCCGGCTAACGGGCCGGTTCGAATTGGAAAGCTGACATAGATTGACGGATCGGTTCGCTCCCTGTACTCCACCTCAGCCTCTGCGAGGGCCGTCTGAGCTCCTGTGCTCCAGAAGACGGGCTTTTTGCTTTGATAGACCAAATCCTTTTCTACGATGTCCGCAAAGACCCGCAGGATTGTCGACTCATAGGAGGGATCAAACGTCAAATAAGGATGACTCCAATCGCCAAAGACCCCAAGGCGGCGGAATTGCCGCTTTTGAACGTCGATATATTTTCGCGCATATTGTTCTGATCGCTTGCGGACCTCCAAAGGTGAAAGCCCTTTTGACTCTTTCACCACCTTGAACTCTATCGGCAGCCCGTGACAGTCCCAGCCGGGTATATAAGGCGCTTTGAAACCGGCCATGGCCCGGCTCTTTACAATAAGATCCTTTAGAATCTTGTTGAGGGCCGTACCCATGTGGACATCGCCGTTGGCAAACGGCGGACCGTCATGCAGCACAAACACAGGATCGTTCTCGTGCGCATCCTGAATTTGCCCATAAAGATCTTCGGCTTCCCATCGAGCCAGA
>DASZHC010000079.1:0-2797 GCA_035938215.1 Chthoniobacterales bacterium | reverse complement strand
CGTGTCCTGATGTTCTGGCCCAAGAACCTTCTGGTAGATCCGGAGCGCTTCCTGATAAAGTGGTTCGGCTTTCGCGTACTCGCCCATATCCCCGTACAGCGTACCCAGGTTACTGAGGCTAAGCGCCACGTCGGGATGCTCTGGCCCAAGGACCTTCTGCCGGATCCGGAGCGCCTCCTGGTCGAGCGCTTCGGCTTTGGCGTATTCACCCATAGCCCAGTACAGCGAGCCCAGATTAGCGAGGCTGGTCGCCGTGTCGGGATGTTCTGGCCCAAGAACCTTCTGCCGGATCCGGAGCGCCTCCTGAAGGGGGGGTTCGGCTTTCGCGTACTCGCCCATTTCCCTGTACAGCTTACCCAGGTTGTTGAGGCTGGTCGCGGTGTCGGGATGTTCTGGGCCGTAAACCCGCTTTGCTAATTCAACGGCCTTTTCCGCAAGAGGAATAGCCTCTTGATACTTTCCTTGTTTATAGAGCGTTTGAACTTGTTGATTGAGTAAATTGAATTCATCTGATTGGGATGCCGGGCATGCGAGAATCCAGAGGCCAAGTGCTAACAGCACAAACGGTGATTTTGCCAGCGGTCGAGCCATAAACCTATTTCTACCCAGACGAACCAACGCCCGAGGAAATGTCTAAACGATTCAAGTTAGACTGGCCATGTCCTTGATCGAAAACCGATGACTCGGCCACTAGAGAGGGAACTTTGGTTGCAGTGGGTTCTTCATGATTAGGTGCGAGCAGACGTTCCCGAGTGGCATCAACTTTCACTTTTACCCTTATAGATGCCGCCCGTCGCGGCGTGATACTCGGCAAAGTGAAAAATTATTTCAATCGCTGGACCTAAGGTTGCAATTGCGGTGCTGATCCTGTTTTCGGACCTCTATCGTTTTTCAAATTTCTATTCAGGACTGTCATCGAAGGAGCCGTAGCACAGTCTCGGGAGGAGCTATTCTCCAAGACCTTTCCACAGGAGACACGCAAGGGGCATCACTTTTTCGGTCCCGACCTCAGCGACGCATAAACGATCAAGACGGTCGACAATCTCTGAGGCGAATTCGCTTGTTGGGTTCCGAATTTGGTCAGATCCAGCCACGCGAAAGAGTAGAGCGTATCGAAATTGATACGCACGACGAGTTTCAAATCGCCCGGCGGATACGCAGGCGCATTCGAGAACGTGTTCATAGGCCCCTTGAGCATCTCCTTTCCGGCTTCGACATTGGTGGTCTGTTTACGCGTAATATCCATCGAGAGGAGCGGGTAAAAGTACAAGTAGGCGTTGACGCCGATGGCGTGCGCCTCTTGCTCAGTGACCGACTGTTGCGCTTTGGCTATGTCTATAGAAATTGGCGCTGATACAAATGTGAGCGTCACGGCCGCCGTCGCGAAAAATCGCGAAAGGGTCCTGATTTCAGGGACGACTAGTTTCTTCATGGGGGTTGTTTCTTCGTGATTGCGCTTGGGGCCGTACTTTGATTGCGGTCTAAAAGAGAAGATATTGCGAGTTGGTGGAATTGGGTTGCAGCCGCAACTGACATTACTCTAATGCGGTGCGCCGACACCATTGAACCAAAGTCCCATATCGAAAAAGTCTTTCGATTGGCGCATCCTACCGCTCAGGACATTTACATCAGGCCCGCGTCCGAATCGCCCGAATCGATCCGACGGAATCGAGCCCCGGGCCGTTTCCCGAAATCTGGCAGCGTTACCGTCGAATGACTTAGTGGTTGGATTCGCCCTTTCAAAAAACAAGGGACTATGAGGCGATCGCCGAGTTTGCAGATTCGACCGAAAAGCTCGACTGACGGGAAACTCAGATCGCTTAACAGGCTCCTAAACGGGTGGCACGATTTCGCCCGGAAAGAGCTTGCGCAGAATCTCGATAGAGCCGGTGCATGCACCCAAACAAGCGGCCAGTTGCCGGTCACTTTCAATTCCGTGGGAGTGCACGTCGTGACGGTGACTTGGATCTCATACCCGAAATTCCTTTCTTACCGAACCTTGGCACCCGGGCCGCAATTATCCCGACCCTTTTCCACCGGTCGGACCGGGTTATCCTCGTCATAGGTCAGTTGAAATTTTTCGTGCGCTTTACGGTCGGTCGACAACCGGTCGCATGAAGGCAATTACCTGGATCTACTCACCTGAATATTCCGTGCGCTGCGCCCGTTCTGCCGTTTCGCCGAAACCGCTACCCGAACGCACCAGAATGGCCGCACGCGCGTTTTGATTGAGCGCCTGCGGTGATTTTGACCTAAACGCCTGGGACAACGTGAACCGGATCGCGACGGTAGAGGTTATGACGGCGCACACATTCGTCAGCGCCGCCAAAATCCAGACTTGGTGCGTTTGGATGCCACCGCAGAGACCGGCGAGTCGGCCTGAGATAATTCCGATGCTGCCTTCGGAGAGCCGATCGCCTTCTTCACTGCATTACAGATTACCTCCCGCGAGAATGGTTTCTCGAGAAAGTGAGATATGCAAAGCTTCTCCGCTCTCAGCGCGACGGCACTCGGGTCATAACCCGACATAAGAATGATTGGAGCTGCACCCCATTTCGATCGAATCCGTTCCGCTACATCGAGCCCGCTACCGTCTGGCAATTTGTAGTCCATCAAATAGACATCAAAAGGTTTTTGTTCGACGGCTCCGAGAGCATCGGCAACAGATTGACTTGTCTCGACCTTGTACTGCTCATCGGAAAGCATCCGGTGAAGGATCCGACAGACTGCAATGTCGTCGTCTACCACTAAGGCGTTTGTAATATTCATCTGGATTTAGGCGCGGTCGGAATAGGTT
>DASZHC010000078.1:0-9252 GCA_035938215.1 Chthoniobacterales bacterium | reverse complement strand
CCCGGCTGAAATTTGCTTCCCGCCGTTCCGGCCATCAAAGCCGTCCGGGCAAATTATTTACGACTTGACGCTTAGCAGTGGGTTTGTCGGCAGCTCCAAGGCGGATTTGCTGGGCAGCGATTTTCCTTGGCTGGAGAGCGAATTTGCGGCGGTTCCCTTATTACTTTCTGTTCCGCCGCGTTGACCACGAAGTCCGAATTCTGGTCGTCCGGTATCACCATCGAATCGATCTTTTAGATCCAGACGTCGATAGGAGTATGGCCGAGTACGAAGAGTGTCGCCTGAGTGGTCTTGGATTTTAATCGGGACATCAGGCGTGGGGGACGAGATTCTGAATCTGTTCAAGTGTCTCAGAACGTAAGTTCTTCAAAGACAACCACTTAAAGGTTGGCATCTCTGCTCGGGGGGGACTTGAACCCCATTTTAGGGTTCTGTTTTCCGCTGTTTTCCATGTATTTCCCCGGGGAATTTCCATCAGGGTAGAAGCCTGTGGAAGTGAGCGGAAGCAAAAGTGTGGCGAATTGTGGTCGATCTGCGTACAGAGTTTCTATGTGTTTTGATGATTCCCTGCCTTTTCAATGAATGTCTCAGGTGGAGTTTCGTCTGTTAATCGATGAGGAGGACGCTTTTGCACCTTTGCACCGGCTTATTTGCTGCATCAAGGGCATCCCTCTAGGTCGCGGCCGGGAGAGCCCGTCTGGCTCGGCGCTGGCCAGTTCGGAATACGACATATGCGGAGCCGCGTGCTAAAAGCCCAATGTTTTCGCACAAGGCTTCTTTTTTCGGCGCTGGGGGTACCAGAGGTCAATTGAACCAATCGTGAGAACGTGCCAATGGACGGGGCATTGGAATCGTTCTGAAATCTCGCGCAAATGGGCTTCGCGTTCTGCTTCTATCGCCGCTTCGCTGTGCAAGACTCTTCGGGGAAAACCTCTTAACATCGGAACGTCACCCCGTGTCTGCGTATACAGACTTTTGAGTTGCTGGGACTGCCTGCGCATTTCGTCAGCAAGCCGCTTGACCTGAATTCCAACATTTTCGGTATTGTAATATTCAGCGGCAAGGCTTTCCGCGACCTTGCGCAAGCCTTTGAGAGTTTCGCTGATCTTCAACTTGCTCGTTGTTTCTCCGTCAATCAGTCCCGCGTTGGCAAGACTGCTTCCGGCAGCTTTCACGAACGCCTCTCCGCAACATTCGCAAAAGAGGACAGTGAAGAACTGCAATGTTGGCGGACCCACACTAAGCGAAAGACCGATGCCAATCCTCCAAACGGTGATGACATTCTTTCGCCCTTTATACGCGCCGCCCAAGCTACTGTGACCGGAAAACAGCAAGGGGAGATCCGCGCTGGGCGGAATTGATGGGATCGGTTCAGAGCGATTCGTATTCTTTGCATCCAATACACGCACGCGACGGTAGGCATCCGCTTCCTTCGACAATTTCCGAAACTTTTCGGCCATATCTTTTTCATTCTCGCTCGCGAGAATTATCTGCCCAATACCCAATTCCTCGTCTCTCCTTGCCAACATCAGCCGCAGAACCGGAGATTCAAAGCTTCCGAGCACATCCTCGCAGACTCGGAGCTTCTCTTCCAACACTAGATAGACATACTCCTCGATGGTTCCCTTTGTGAGGAAATTCAGGATTTTTATCCGATCACACTGCTGCCCGATGCGATCCACCCGCCCGATTCTCTGCTCAATGCGCATGGGATTCCATGGGAAATCGAAATTGACTACCGCTGAGGCCGTCTGCAGGTTGAGTCCTTGACCACCGGCGTCCGTCGAGATAAGGATAGCATTTGTTGACGAGTTAAATGCCATTATAATCCTTGTTTTTTCTGCGCGTGTCAGATCGCCATGGTATTGAAATATGTGAACGGCACCTTGACACGTCCCAAGCACTTCCTCAGCACGCTCCGCCAGAGCATCTTGAGTCTCCCGAAATTCATTGAAGACGATCAACTTACCATGGAGCTCGACGAGCTCAGGTAGCAGCTCCATCAATCGATCAGTCTTAGCGTGTGTGCCGACCCTCCATTGTTCGCCTTCGTGATCGGCTAGAACCTTGTCTAGCTTTTCTAATGCCTCGAGGTCTTTTGCTTTTTGCAGTTCCGGTCGCAACGCTTTTCGAAGCGTGGCGAGTGCGGCCCTCGGGTGGCTGCCGAGTTCCCGAAGTACCATCATCGCAATGAGGACCAAAGAATCGACTCCTTGTTCTTCTCCCGAAGCCCGGCGCAGGATCACAGCCCCTGCTCGGTGCCTTTTCCAAACGCCTCGAAGAAGATGTAGCACCTCTCTATACAATTTTCCTTCGGAAGATTTCTGTCCAAGGACGTCGACAGTCTGTATAACCCGTTTCGCGAATTTGATTTCGCTCTCCCCTCGGGTCTCCCGAATCATGACACCCTTCAGGCGTTGTTGGAAGTCGACCGGGTCCAGGACTTCCCGCTCCCGTGCCGCATAGGTTCGTCGAAAGCTTTCCTTATTTCCTAGGTATCCAGGTCGAATCAAATTTACCAAGTGATAGATGTCGTATGCGCTGTTGTTCACCGGCGTAGCGGAGACTAGTAGTCGGCGTCGCGCTGTGAGCGAATAGAGCAGTTTATGGCGAGCCGTATCCGGGTTTCTCAATTCATGCGCTTCATCGACAATCACCAAGTCCCAGGTTCCTTGCATCAGGATACCGGAGTTATGCTCAATTTTGGCGCGATCGGTTGACATTAGAATAAGCCGCTGGGCATGCCCCGCGGACAATTTTGTAGGGAAAGAAAACTTGAGCGCTGGTAAGGCTGCCGCCGTTCTCAGCCTCGATAATTCTGCGGTCCACTGATCTATGAGGTTTGGCGGCACGAGGACCAAGCACGTAAGCTTCGGGTCTCGCAGAAATAATTCCAGCATCACGAAACATGCGGTCAGTGTTTTGCCGAGACCTACCTCGTCCGCTAGAATCGCCGTTCCATATGTTTCAAAAAGAAAGGCCTTAACACTCCGAATTTGATGCTCCTTTGGGATAATCGGAGCCGGCACGCGTGCCGGAAAAAGCAGGAACGAACTCTTCGTTGAGGCAATTCTGCGATATTGGTCTTCCAGATCCGCCGCTTCGCCAAAAGGGCGCCTACCCTTTGGGGATGGCTCGAGAACGGGGATCGGCATGAGTTTGGGGCTGATATCTCTCGTCAAAAGCTGCTGCTCTACCAACGCAGAACGCAATAACCGCTCGGCGTCTTGAATTACAAGGGTCCTGTCATCGTAAATGGATACGTGAGCGTCCTTAAGATCACCGCTCAATTCTCCGTATGTAATGTCAGTCAAGTCTTCTAATAGGTCGCTAATCCGTATTCGTTCCTCCCCTCTCTGGCGCCGGCTCGCGATTAGTTCAAGGTACCGAGAGATGCGGTTGGCGTACTCGTTCACCTTTCCTTCTTTCTTTCCGTCAACCACGAGCCGGCCTTCAAATATTGCCGCAACCCTTTCAGCCAGGGCCTCGCCCCTTGGAAAGAATAGGCCAGGATCCACGCAATGCCGGCAATTGAGTAGATGATCCTTTCTAAAATAGTGAAATCCCGAGTGAGTGAGCCGGTAGCAAAGAGAGACAATGCCGCCTTTGGACCAAGATACAAGATCGCCGCCAGCGCTAAGAGGACGCAAAGATCGAAAACGTTCGCTATAAGGGCCCATCCCATCAGCTCCTTGCGTAAACCATCGCGTTGTTGGCGGACGAATCCAGGATCGGCTAGCTTGTCAGGCATTGCGTCCTTGAGCGCTTTTGTTCTGTCTTCGACGCCTTTCATCAGGGGCCAAAGCAGCGCAATCGACGCCGTTCCGAACGCCAGAACTGCTGCAAAAGTCGGGAACGCCACGGCGGGCTCAGTTGAACCTGCAGCAAGTACGAATTCAACCCTCATAACCGGTCGACTCCGGTATCGGATAAATGTCTTCAATCTCTCGACGCAGTTTCGCATCCGCCAGCAAATTGAGGACCTCATCACTAATCCACATGACGCTTCGATCTCGAGGATCGAGACTAGCTGCCGCCAGCACACTTTTTCGACGCATTCGCAATTCGGCGATCAACAAGTTGGCATCATCGACATATCGTGCTGCCGGAACGGCAAAAAAGGAACCTGCAATGTTGTTTTTCGTAATGCCCTTTTCCATAGGCTCGGCGGTCAGAAGGTCCCAAAGCCGGCGAAGCGCTACCGGAAACAAAACAGTCTTGCGAAAACGGGCGATGAAATCGTTTGCCAGATTAGAAGCCTTCTGCTTCGTCGTATTGAAAATCATAGCGATGTCTTCGTCGTCCGGAAGGTTCCAAAACCAGATATATTGTACAAACTGGCGAAGCCGCCAAATTTGGATTTCCCGGGGAGAGATGAAGGGCAGGCGCCCATTCATCCACATCATGTATTCATATACTGCCAGCGTTCTCAGTCGACCCGCCGTATAGTCACTGAGGTGCCGATTCTGCTCTATTTCGCTCTTTTCAGCTGGGAATGGCTTCTCGTTAACGGTACACAGTTCGCGGCTATCCTGCGGGATTCCCCGGACGAAAGTGTAAATGACATTCTGCATCCATTCTGGGAGTTGAATTTCGGTCAATGTCGAGGGAATCGGCTTAGGGGATTGATCCCTTGTGAATTTACGCTGAGTGGCCATGTTGCACCTTAGTCCATGCACGGGTTGAGCAGGGTGTTCATGTTATATTCCAGCCCGACACCAGTGGCGACTCCAAAGTATGCATCTTACCAACTACATGGCAGGCCGCGTCACGGCGTTCGGCGGTTAGTTTCGAGTCGCCCAGGCGGTCGGTGTGAGTTCAGCGATTCGACCGATTTGGCGAATCAGCCAGCCCGGGGAGGGCTGAGCCCAGATAGTCGCGGACAGGGATTTGAGCCGCCGACAGGTTTCGACCATTTGCTTAACATCCCAGTAGCACCGCTTAGCCGTTTGCACCGAATTCCCGGACTCGATAGACACCAGCGGTCCGGCGGCTTCGCGAACTGGCGGAGAAGCTGCAATTACTCGGCTGGGACACGAGCAGGGATTCCGTCGCCCGATTGGAAACTCAAAGTCGCCGAGTCCCGGACTTGGAGCTCTACGTGCTGGCCGCGGTTCTGGCGTGACAACCGACGAATCATTTCCGTAAGATCTGGGCCGGAAGATCGCGAAACTGTGGCCTATATACCGGGCTAAACTCTCCCGCGCACAAATTCCTCCAAGCCATTAGAGATAACGATTAGCCGTGAGATAATTCATGTCGCGCTTTTACTGCTACGAGGAAATCGTTAACCGGCAGCCAACACCAGTGGACGATTTGCTGTGGCTGGCCGGAGAGATATCGAAGCTGCCTCCATTCGCCGAAGGCGTCGCGGTTCTATGCGGCTCGGCGGTGTGGGGACAGCCCACATCGCGAAGCGATATCGACGTCGCTCATTTCGCCACCCCGGCATTTCCCAACATCAGGCCGGCGATTGAAGGCGTGATCGAAAAATACCGGCTTCGCACCGGCGACCGGTTCGTGTGCCCGAGAGCCGACGTGATCACGATCGGAGCGCAGACGGAGCAGCTGTATATGGAACAGGTAAGCCTTGGCTCCGGGACCACCGCTGTGGAAAAGAAACACACGGTGAACGAGCTCTTTGTAAGCACCGGCGTACGATATTCCGATCATATCGGAGCGATTGCGAGAGTTAAGGCAGCTCAATGGCGCGCTTTCTATGGCAAGTATCTGGCGACGGTGAAAACAGACCCGAAACTGCGGAGCGAGGTGGCCATGGCGTATGTATCCGATTTCACTTCCACGTGGAACAGTCAGCCGCTCCATATTTTGAATCTTGGCCCGGACATGCAGATGACGCCGGACCAGTTGAAGATGATCGGGCTCGTCGAAAACTATCCGATCCATGTAATGCGCCACCTCCTCGGATATATGGGCCGGTACCCCAGCCCGGATCGAGATCTGGATATCCATGCCGCCTTCTCATCCACACCCGATCTGTGGCCCTTGTTCCGGACCAGTTTCGAACCGTTTTTGGATCTTGAACCGCATTACATGGAAGTGGTGGCAGCGGCGAGACGCCCGGATGGCCCTCTCACCGCTTCGCAGTACTATGAGGCTGTACGGTCCCTTGTAACAGCCCTCCCTTTCACCCAATTGGAGCAAGCCGTAGTATCATGGTTTGACTACCAACAGCGATACGAGGAGGAGGCCGAGCGAACCAGGCAGCAAGGCATCCGCCAGCGGGAGGAAACAGAGCGGCAACGCAAGCTCGAGGAGGAGAGGGCGCGCCTGACGGCAAAGCAGCGCATCGATGAAGAAGCGTATCGCGCCCGGAAGCTTTACAAAAGCAGTTTGCCATGGTGGCTCCGCTGGCTCTGGTGATATGCCTGATATAGCGTTTCGAACTCAACCGCGCCGGGTTGTCGTTGTCGGAGCCAGCGCCTGTGGGAAGACCACTTTCGCCCGAGCTCTTTCGCAGCGGATCGGCACAGCGCATATCGAACTGGACACGATGTGTTTCAAACGGCGATGGGTGCCCGTGCCATTGAACGAGTTCATTCGCCAGGTGGAGGCCGTGATGCAAAACTGCGACTGGATCATAGACGGCAACTACGCCGCCGTCCGGGAAATCGTGTGGTCGCGCGCGCAACTCGCCTTTTGGCTGGACTACTCGCTGCTGCGGAGGTTGCGACGCCTGGTCTGGCGAGCAGCACGCGATGGAATTCGCGAGCGGCGCGGACGACTGGTCGGTCTAGGATTAAGCATCATGTGGGCGCTTCGGACGCACTACAACCGGCGCCGCCAACTGGAGGAATTGTTCGCACGTCCCCGGTACGCGCATCTCCAGGTGGTTCGGCTTCGCTCGCCGCGGGAGGAAGCAGAGTGGTTGGCGCCCGGCCGCTGGGAAAGCCCCTTTCATTGACCCGCCGGAACGTGTTTCTTGTAGCTGGGGGGCCTTCATGCCGACGATGCCGCGCATCGAACTCCGCCCATAGCGGTCCAGGATTTGCGCGACATCTGTAACTTCATCTCGCGGGATAATCTCGTCGCCGCGTAGCGAATGGGTGAAGAACTCATCAAACAATCGGAAGCGATGGCGGCCTTCCCACTGAGCGGTCGTATATGGTGCCTGAGAAAAAAGATCCGCGCTGAGGCGGCGATGCAGATCGACCAAGGCCCCTCCCCGTGCGACTGCGGCTCGGCCCCGGCGAGGCGATCACCGCTATCATTGCCGTTATCCGCGGACGAGTGTTGGCCTGGACGACGCTGACCACGGCGCTGTCGCTCGAATTGTCACCGGCAGCCATTTTGTTGGTCCCAGTCACGGCCGATGGGGTCAGCCGTTCACGGCCTATTGCCCGAATATTGATGTGCGAGTTTGAAGAGTGTTCGCCTGGAGTGGTCTTGGATTTTAATCGGGACATCAGGCGGTGGGGGTCGAGATTCTGAATCTGTCCAAGCGTCTTAGAACGTAAGTTCTTCAAGAACAACCACTTAGAGGTGGGCATTTCTGCTCGGGAGGGGACTTGAACCCCATTTTAGCGTTCTGTTTTCCGCTGTTTTCCAGGTGTTTCCCTGGGGAATTTCCATCAGGGTAGAAATCTGTGGAAAATAGCGGAAGCAAAAGTTTGGTCTTTTTTGGTCAATCCGCGTACATTTTTATGTGCGTTTTAATTATTTGCGGGCTGTGAAATCTCAGGAAACGCGTTTTTTTGATCCAGGGCACGGTTATCTGAGGCGGGTTCGTGCCCGCGTTGCTCTGGGATTGTGTAAACGTTAGCATGCCGCTCGCGAGATCGACTCACTCGGGCGCCCTTGGTGTTGATTCACTCCCAGGGCGTTGGTTGCCGGCCTTGCGACGCTGGATTATGGGCATGTGTGCTGATCGACAGAAACGATATCCCAAAACACCTCTTTGGAATTCCGAATCTGGAGCTTTCCGAGGACCTGTGCGCCGAGCCCTCTGCCGGCCCATGGTTCAGGCTCGGGGCGTCTAGCACGGGTTCCGGTAGTGACGGGCAAGGCGTCGAGAATGTGGAGCGCTAGAGCATGATCCGTCGGTTTAACCTAGCGGGGGATGGGGCCGGCGATGAGGTCCCTCTCTTGCTTGTTTTCCGAAATCGAATGGTTAACGCCTCTGTTTAACGAAATATGCATCTCTCTCTTCGACTCGTGACGGTTCCTGGAGGTAGCGACAACCGAAAGGACAATCGATGGACGATCTGACCCCGGAAGGGCCCAAGAGTCCTCGCCACTTCTCTCCGGTACGTCGAAGCAGGCACCCGCGACCCGACGACCGCGCAGAGCAGCCATTTCTTATCTGGCCGGAGGCCCCTTTTACCATTCGCACTGCGGAGGGGTGGCACAGCCAGCGCCCGCAATGTGGTTAAGGGCTCGCTTCTGAAATTATATGCTTGACAATCCAAACTGCCGCGAAGTTTGATTGTCAAAACGAGCGGAGCCTTAGCCAAAATGTCTTTTTTCTTGGACATCGCTCAGGGTAATACGGGCGGCTTCTGTTGGTACGACGTATCGGCGGATCCACTCGCTAAGCTGATTTCGCCTGGCTTAGCACTTGGGCTCACTCCAGGAAAAAGACGCGCAAAGTATGAAACTGCGTCGCGAGAGCGTCACCATCTCCCGGCGCTTCAACAAAACCACCATCACCGAGTTAACGAAAATGAGAGGTTTGCCTCGAGGATATATCACTCTCCCAATAGCTTTCAAAGCGATCCGCGAAAGCCGCCGGGCTCAGCTGTGGAACCGACAGGCTTGGATAATCATGGATTTGACCGCGTTGGCTTTTCGTCAAGTTGCGAGAAAGCATCACAACCAAAGGTACTGAGAACAACAGGGTCATCGGCATGAAGGTTGGCGCCCTTCCATTTCGACGCCAATCAGGCTACTCAGCACCGAACAAGACGAGACCGCATCGAACTTCTGAGAGGCAGCAGGTATATAGAACTGAAACCAGTGGTTCAGTGACAACGGAAGATGTTTTGAATGCTTTGGAACAATACGCTAACCCAGTGCTTGCGATGCTTTAGCCAAGTGGACCAGCGCCTGGTTATTTTCTTCTCATTCCCGTCGGATTGCGTGCTCATCGGCTGCGTGCTCTCGCGTTCATCCGGCACTTGAAAAACAACCGATCACCGAGTCACCGGCAATGGGAAGTTCCGTAATTAATGCCATCATTATTCTAGTAGCTTTCAAAGTGATCGGCTGTAGCCGTCGCGCTTTATTATGGAA
>DASZHC010000077.1:0-4312 GCA_035938215.1 Chthoniobacterales bacterium | reverse complement strand
ACCCGAGGCGCATACCCATGGATCTCGGCTGAGGACCTCTCGAAGCCGTTCCAGCAGTTCCCGGAAATCAAGTTCTGTCGAGACGGAGACACCCGAATGTTTGGAGTTGCAAAATAGCGATTCAGCTTCGGGAAGCCCCAGCGCCTTCGCCAGCAATATGTTGTTTCCCAATTCGGGGTGCAGATCCAATGGCAGATGCGCACTGTAAACAGCCAAATTTGCCACGATCGATCGCCGAAGCTTTCTGTAGTAAGCACCTGTTATCGCGCTGAGCCCACCCCAGAACAAGCCATGATGCACGATCAGCAGGTCGACGTTCTCTCCAATCGCAAGCTGGATCGTCGCTTCACTCGCATCCACCGCGGCCCCGATCTTCTTTACCCGCCCGTCGTTTTCCAGCTGCAGGCCGTTGAATGCATTCGGGTAATCCTCGATTTCCTTGATCTTCAAGAAATCGTCGAGAAAATTGCAAATCGTATTGAGCATGGATGAAAAATACGGATTGCAGCTCCGGTACAGATAGCAGTCAACGAGCTGCTGTCAGTTCAGGGCATGAGATATTTCTTTGTCGGCATACAGAATGGAAACCTTTTTTATGCCTTTGATCCTTCTTGCAATAGCGCGCAACTGCGCAAGGATCCGCGCTAACACCAATTCATTCTTGTAACCGATCGAATAGCAGAACTCCGGCCGGACGGCCATATGTAACAGCACGAGAGTATCGTCATGAACTCGCGTATAGACCAGGACGCCGGCGAGATCCTGTTTCTTCCCGCGATCAACAAAGGCGTATAAGGTTTGCACCTCCAGCTCCCCGATTCCGATGCGCAGGGCTCCCCCGTCATCGATAATCTTTGGGAATCCATAACTCGCAATTGAAGCGTTGATACTCGACATGTGCTGATTCTGTTCGGGATGAAAAAACATCAGCGATTCCAATTCTTCGCGCTGATCCGAGCTCAAGCGGGAGGAGAATACCAAAGGCAGCACGGGAATTCTCCTAGGTTGGCAGCGATCGAAAGTCAATTGAATGAATGAACATCATTCGATTTGCGCTCTGGTCACTCGGAGAAACTTCAATACGACTTTTCGGCAGAAAGGACATTGGCCTTTTCATTTAACCTTAGGACACTTTTCAGGCGTCGATCCCAAAAATGATCGCTCGACTTGGTTTTTTTGGACGATTATGTTTGTTCCAGTTCCATGGCGCAACTCTCCCCCCAGAAGCGCAAAAAACGCAGAGTCCAACTTCGTGAAGCTCAGCGCAGGAGGCGTGCACGACTCAAAGAGGACTCAAAAAGCTTTCTGCAAATCATCCTGAGTCAAGAAACCCTGGTAGCGCTGCGAAACTACAGTGAAGCAGTCGGCAAACCATTACATACTGCGGCCGCGGAATTAATCGATCGAGGCCTTCGGCGAGAGCAGAAGAACCTTGAAGAACCGCACCTTGCGAACCCGCATCCTTCCGACCCACCGGCCGAAAGGTCTAATGGAACACTTTCAGAAACAATCCTTACCGCCGAACCGCAGGATGATCCAACAATTCTGCCCAAAGGGTCGACCAGCTAGCCTGGAAATGGGACATAAAATCGGGCGGAGCGAAGCGAAGTCAATTCTTTTTTCCCCGGTTTGTGATCGATGCGCGCTAGAATCCTTAAAGGCTAAACCTGTTGCAGATGGGTCAAGTTTTTTCCGTATCCGCGCCTGAAGCTTTTACAGAGCCGGGTTTGACGTTGGGTGCGTACCTGTTCTAGGTTGGCTATGCGAGGACTTCGCGTCCTGGCGTGCACAAAACCGATACAATCCTCTTAATCCTATGGCTTACGAATTACCTCCTTTACCTTATCCATTCGCCGCATTGGAGCCGCATATCGATGCCAAAACGATGGAAATCCATCACGACAAACATCATCAGGCTTACATCACCAATGCTAACAATGCCCTGAAGGATTATCCCGAACTTGCTGCAAAACCGGTTGAGGAATTGCTCGCCAATTTGAGCGCAGTTCCCGAAGCAATCCGGACCGTTGTGAGAAATAATGCCGGCGGCCACGCAAACCATTCATTCTTTTGGAAAATTCTGGGTCCAAATGCCGGAGGATCTCCAACGGGTAAGCTGGCTGACGCCATCAATTCCACCTTCGGCAGCTTCGATCAATTCAAGGAGAAATTTCAAGCAGCGGGAGCTGGACGCTTTGGTAGCGGCTGGGCCTGGCTCGTCTTGAATAAGCAAGGCAAACTCGAAATTACTTCCACACCCAATCAGGACAATCCAATAAGTGATGGTCTAAAACCGATTTTCGGTGTCGATGTATGGGAGCACGCATACTATCTCCTTTACCAGAATCGGCGGCCCGATTATCTGAAGGCGTCTTGGAACGTCGTCAAGTGGGATGAGGTTGAAAAATATTACGAGGCGGCGGTCTACCCCGCAAAAATCACGTGAAAGACGCAGCGGCGAGTTCATTGCGGGCTAGCGATCAGACGCTCCGCGCCTATTTAAGTGCCTGTTTTTAAAGTAAAAAAACGATACAAACTGTTTGAAAGTCTTCTCTGCAAAAATGCTGCAGAATCGTACGGCTTAGCCGGCGAATTCTGCTGCCTGAGCCTGCTAGAGAAATGTGCCCGCCGGGCCCAAACAATCGCTCTGGCCCGTAGTTTAGGGCCAGCGCGCTAAAAGGGGGGGTCGGACAGGGCCAGATTTTCCGAGGTAACCCGCGGGAACAGTCGCCTCGGAGATCCACCCTACCAGTTTAACTCGCAAGTATGGCTCTCGGCTTTTGGCGGGACACCCGTTGCATCGCATTGATTCGGCGATTCGCTTCATCCAAAATTTATGGCCTTTCTGAACGACCACTACTTCAAACTGAAGGCAGGGTACCTTTTCCCCGAGATTGCGCGTCGGGTTCGCACGTTTGCAGAGGAGCGTCCCGAATTGGCAAAATCGTTGATCCGATGCGGAATCGGCGACGTTACGGAGCCGCTTCCACCTAGTGCGATTTCGGCGATGCATCAAGCGATCAACGATCTGGCGCACCGAGAGACCTTTCGGGGATATGGTCCGGAGCAAGGCTACGAATTTCTGCGCCATGCCGTTGCAGAAAACGATTATCGGCGGCGAGGGATCGACATCGCAGACGACGAGATCTTTGTTTCCGATGGATCAAAATGCGATTGCGGAAATATCCTGGACATTTTTGGGCACCAGAATTGCGTCGCCGTGGTCGACCCCGTTTATCCAGTGTACGTCGATACAAATGTCATGGCCGGGCACACCGGACCCGCAGATAAGAACGGAGCGTACGAAGGGCTTCTCTACCTCCCTTGCACAAGGGAAAATGGTTTTGTACCGGAAATTCCGGCACGGAGGGTCGATCTTGTCTATCTCTGTTTTCCGAATAATCCTACCGGCGCAGTCGCGACACGTGAGCAACTCAGCGACTGGGTCCAGTACGCATTAAGCTCGGAGGCGATTATTTTCTTTGACGCTGCTTACGAGGCCTATATCACCGATCCGGAAATACCACATTCTATCTATGAGATTCCCGGCGCCAAAGATTGCGCCATCGAATTCAGGAGCTTCTCTAAAAGCGGCGGATTCACCGGCGTCAGGTGCGGTTTCACGGTCTTACCAAAGTCTCTCGTCGCACTAACTTCGGACGGTGGAAAGAAAGAACTGCACCCGCTTTGGCATCGACGGTTCACAACGAAGTTCAATGGTGTTAGTTACCCGACGCAGCGGGGTGCGGAAGCCCTATATACACTTTCAGGCCAGGAGGAAATGCGGTCTTTGATTCGACACTACCTGCACAACGCGGAGGTCTTGGCGAAGGCTTTGCGCTCAGCGGAGTTTGAAGTATTCGGCGGTAGAAACGCACCCTACATCTGGGTGAAGGCACCAGCCGGCCACAATAGCTGGCAAGTGTTCGATAAAATCCTGAAAGATATTCAAGTGGTCGTAACTCCCGGCGCTGGATTCGGCGCCGAAGGCGAAGGCTATTTTCGAGTCTCGGCGTTTAATTCCAGGGCAAACGCCGAAGAGGCGGCGCGCCGATTCACGAATCTGAAATGGTAGGGCCTAGCCCGAAAATCTCACGAGCCAAGGCGCTCGTGAGATTTTCGCGCTATAAAGCCGCTCAGGAAGCGGCTCGGGAGGAAAATTGGATTAAATTGTACAGGTTATCCGCAGTTATTCATAGGCTGCAACGGAGAGCCCCAAAACTCGCAGTGTAAGCCTGTGAATAACTGCGGCGGCAGCCGGATTTTCCTCAAACTTTGGTTTGAGATCTGGAAAAGTGGCGGCCGGCCACAG
>DASZHC010000076.1:0-5880 GCA_035938215.1 Chthoniobacterales bacterium | reverse complement strand
AGCGAGACGGTTTCCGGCTTCGGGGGCGGCGCAACCGGTAGTTGCGCAGTCGCCGGAGCAGCGACCGGAGCAGGGGGAGGAGGAGAAGGTTGATTGGCCTTACTGATCGGCGGAACCGTCGACCTGGCGGTCTTCCGCGTTTCTGTGGGTGGCTTTTTCCTGGTTGTCGAGATGAGATCAGTGGCTGGAGCGGGCGGAGCGGTCTTGCCGGCTGGTGGATCAGCTTTGGGCGCCGCTTTCGTCGAAGGATCTTTTTTGCTGCTCGCGCGTGTTGCCATGAATCTGTCTCTCTAAAATTTTCATCGCTCCACCTCTGTCAGATGGACGCCATTTTCTTTTCGTGTTCCCTGCGCGCTGCGTCATGAATGACGCGTGCACGTTCAACATCGACGTGCAGAATTTCAGCGATGTCATCGGGGTCTACCTCCAAAAGTCCCTCGATACTGTTGACCCCGGCGCGAGCAAGAGACCGAGCTGTCTCTTCGTCGATCTTCAACGTTTTGGCAAGTGTCGTAATTGCCTGCGCAATCTTTTGCTCAAACGCTTGCGTCGCGGATTCATCCTTCGAGATGTTGATCTCCCACCCGGTCAGCCGCGCCGTGAGGCGCGCATTTTGTCCGCGCCTGCCGATCGCAAGCGAGAGCTGGTCTTCTTCAACAGTGATATTGACCGCATGGCGATTCGGATCCAGGGAAAGCGACTTAATCTTGGCCGGTTTCAACGCCTCCACTACGAATTCTCTCGAATCCTGGCTCCACCTGATGATGTCGACCTTTTCCTGATTGAGCTCGCGGACGATGTTCTTTACACGCGATCCTCGCATGCCAACGCATGCACCCACCGGATCCACTTTCTCGTCCGAAGACCATACGGCAATTTTCGTCCGATAGCCCGCTTCCCGCGCGATCGCTTTGATCTCAACCGTCCGATCTGCGATCTCGCTCACTTCAACCTCAAACAGGCGCCGCACGAAATTTGGATGGCTGCGTGAGATAATAATTTCCGGTCCGCGATTCGAATTCTCGACTGCTACCACATAGGCTCGGATGCGGTCCCCGATATTATAATCCTCGGTCGCGACTCGCTCGCGGGCAGGCATCACCGCCTCGAATTTTCCTAAATCAACGATGACGTCGGAGCGCTCAAATCGGCGTACAGTACCACTTACGATTTCGCCCGCGCGATCCTTAAATTCATCATAAATCATTTCCTTCTCGGCTTGGCGGATCCGTTGGAGAATCGCTTGGCGCGCAGTCTGCGCGGCGATTCGGCCGAATCCCTCAGGAGTGACCTCGACTTCGAGCATATCGCCCGGAGCCGCGTCAGCTTTGATCTTGCGGGCGCGCGTGATGTGGATTTCGTCGTGAATGTTACGAACATCCTCGACAACAATGAGATTGGCCAACGCAGTGATCTCCCCGCTCTTGGGATCAATCGTGACGCGCAAGTCGCGGGCGGGCCCGACGCTTTTCTTGGCTGCTGTCAACAAAGCGCTAGAGACTGCATCAAGCAGCACTTCTCGCTTGATGCCCTTTTCGCGTTCCATGTAATCCAACACTGCCAGTAGATCACTGTTCATAAAACAATAACGGACCGATCGGGTCGCTGATCCTCCAGAATCCAAGGATTCCCGTTGGATGCGACCAGTTTCGGTCTAGTCGAAGAATCTAAGACTGAAAAAAAGGGTCGTCAAGCAAGGGGACGCTGCTCCTACCACGTCCAAACCAGGCGCATACGCGGGCCATTCCAAGGTCCTCGGAAATTACGGGAGATTGGTAGATGCCGGATCTCCGAGCCGGCTGTCGTGGCAAGAGTCGTAGGGTAAGAGCGCTGTTCTCGCGGGCAGCTCGGAGATCTGCCCCATAAGCGCTAACCTGAGCTCAAAATTTGTGGTGCATTCCATGGCCTATATCGCGAAGATGGCGAGCAAGCATTTCCGAGGTGATATGTGATTCGGGTTGTGACATTTGACGCTGCGGGTACGCTTATCAGGCTCATCAAACCGCCCGGAACAACATACGCGGATTCGGCGCGGAGCTTTGGTTACGACCTCGATCCTGACCGGCTGCAGGCTGCTTTTGAAGTGGCGTGGCGATCCCTCGCTCCTCCACGGGAAACAACTGATCCGCGGGCCGACGACGATCGGGGGTGGTGGAGAGAACTTGTCCGCATGACCATGGGGCAGGCTGGGTACAGGCTCGGGGCGTTCGACGCTTATTTTGACCATGTGTACGAGACCTTTGCTCAGCCCGGTATTTGGGAATTGTTCGCGGATGTCCCCGATATTTTGGCGCAGCTTGGCCGATTGAAAATCCGGCTCGGGATCATTTCAAATTTCGACCGGCGTCTGTACACTGTTTTGGGTCACCTGGGCATTCTTCAAGCGTTTGAAAACGTGATTATCTCAAGCGAGATCGGTGCCTCTAAACCTGCGCCGCGGATCTTTCTGGAGGCGGCCCGACGGTTCCAGGTCGATCCGGCCGAAATTCTCCATATCGGCGACGATGTCGATTTAGACGAAAAAGGAGCGCGCGCAGCCGGGTGCAAGTCTTTCGTAGTCGACCATGAGAGCGATCGGACAGGGACGATTCTGAGTCTTTTCGATGAGCCCGCGAAACGTGCGCGTCGATTCCGACTGAGTTAAAGAAGAAATTTTGCAGTCAAGGATTCTGTTGCATTCGAGCACCGTTAAAGAGATACAATGTTAGTGTCCTGTCCCCGAAATAGCATGTATTTTGTTGCGATCAAAATGGGCCGTCGACAAGGCGCGAGGAGCGGAGCACAGGACACTAGGAGAAAACGATGCCACTGCCATCTGATGAGAAGCTTATCGCGCTGAGCCAGGATTTACTGCTGCAATTTGATACGGTTTTCGGACTGCACCCCGGATTTCGGGCGGCTCATGCGAGAGGGACCATGCTAACGGGCACATTTACGCCGTCCATCAATGCCGCTTCTCTAACGCGGGCGCCTCACATTATCCGCGGGTCCACGCCGATCACCGCAAGGTTTTCCAGCTCCACAGGGCTGCCGCTCATCCCTGATGATGACCCTAATGCAAATCCGCGTGGGTTTGCTCTGCGGTTCAATCTCGCTGAGCACGTGCATACCGATATCGTCAGCCACTCGACCGATGGATTCCCAACCAGGACGGGTCAGGAGTTTTTGGAGTTCCTGCGGGCTGTCGCTGCGAGCAGCTCGCAAATGTCCTCGCCAACTCCCATTGAAGCCTTCCTCGCCGGCCATCCGAAGGCGCTTGCTTTCGTGCAAACGCCGAAGCCCACACCGTCAAGTTTTGCGAGGGAGTCCTACTTTAGCGTAACAGCGTATCGCTTTACCAATAAGGATGGCGTAAGCCGCTATGGACGATACCGAATCACACCCGAGGCGGGCAATGAGTATCTGGATGAGGCTACGGCAAAAAACAAGGGGCCAAATTACCTCTACGACGAGCTCACAGAAAGGATCGCCAGGGAGCCGATCGGCTTTCAGATCCTGGTGCAAGTGGCAAATGACGAGGATATTGTGGATGACTGCACGAGTCACTGGCCCGAGGACCGGCCCTTAATCAATCTTGGAAAGGTTATTCTTTCGAATCCAGTAGCGAACGACGCGCGTGAACAGAAGAAGATCATCTTTGATCCGATTCCACGCGTCGATGGAATAGAGCCCTCAGGTGATCCTTTGCTTGAGCTGCGTGCCGCGATCTATTTGCTTAGCGGCCGTCGCCGCCGGCAGGCGCCCGAGAGCTAGGAGAATTGCTGGCCGATTCCCGGGAGCTTGAGGGCGTCCGTTCCCTCGGCGCCGTGAGTCAGAAGTCAGAAGAACTCCGAACCCCAAACTCCGAACCGCGAACCCCAAACCCCAAATCGCAGCCGGCAGCCCTCGTTATTGGACGAAAAAGAGCCGCGATCAGTCTAGTGCACCGTCTCGCATATAATAGCGACGTCGTTGCGTTCAAAATGGGCCGCCGGCAAGGCGCGAGGGGGCGCATCCCGCTCCACTTTCTACATTCCTGGTAGTCTCGGTCTCTAGGGCAGCATAAAAGTGGGGCGGGACGTAACCGACGAGCAACGCAGCCGCCGGCCCATTTTCAACGCAACCCTCTGGGCCGCGGCCAGTTGGCTGTTTTTTCGGGTTGCTCGCTCGACCCGTATCGATTCAAATATGGGCGCTTCGCTCGCGCCTTGAAAAACAGCCAACTGACCTGCGGCGACATCACTATTATATGCGAGACGGTGCACTAGGTTAAACTGGGCGAGCCACCCGGCATCGGATTCAATGGAAACCGCGCCCATTCTGGCGGCCCACTCCAAAAACCCGTTGGAGCATTCCTAACGCCAAACACGTTCGCCAGTTTTATTTCCGCGATCTCTTGCCATTTGGTGCCGCGCAAATCCGAGTTGCGCAGGTCCGCTTTGCCGAGATGGGCGCCGGTCAAGTCGGCTTGACCGAGATCTGCGCCGAACAGATCGGCATCTTCCAGATTGGCGTTGTGCAAGTCAGCCTTCTGTAATTCGGCATGCCGCAAATTCGCTGATGTCAGGTCCGCGGACTCTAACTGGGATCCGACAAAGCTTCCGTCCCGGATATCCGCAGAGCGGAAATTCGCACGAAGCAAGTTTGCTCCATTTAAATCGACTCCTTGAAGAAAGGCGTCGCTCACATCAACGCCTACCAATGGAACGCCATCCTGATGAAGTTCCTCAAGCGCATCAATCCGGCCTCCGCTTCCCCCTTTTCCTTGAGCCGAGTTAATTACCTGCCAAGCTTGATAGTGTTTCTGTTTTATCCGGTCCTTGCTCTCTGCAAAATACGATACAGCCGCCACCAATAGGGATAAGGTTCCGAAATATTCGAGGACTTCCAGAAATGCCCACCCGCTTAACAAGTATGCTAGCCATCGCGAGCCCCACTCAAGTGCGATGACGGGAATTAACCATCCGTACTTCACTTGTGCCCGCTGGAGCGGCCAAGGCTGGGGCCGTCTTCGACGCTTCAAGACTGCCATGTTCGAATCCTGCTATCTGTCCGGCTCTGAGGCTTTGCCCGTTGCTGCGCGGACTGGCGGGGTCGCGGCTCCGGGTGGTTGAGCCCCTGCGTTGTGGAGCTCCCTGTCAATCTCCTCGCGAGCTTTCCTGAACTCATTCATGCTCTGCCCCAGGCTCCGAGCCAGGTCAGGCAATTTTTTCGCCCCGAACAGGACGAGCACGATCAGGAGGATGATAAACAGATCCGGACCACCTAGATTCCCAATCCCAAATGCAAAGATATTCATTATTATTCTAAACTGGTCGTGGTCCGTAATTTATTCCCGCTGGGCGTTATCCGCTGCCGTTGCCAGCTGCATGGCGAAATCAAAGAAGCTTTCCGGCTGGCCGTTGAAAAGTCCATCGGCCATAAATGACTTGACGGTCGCCACGGCACCTCCTAGCGCGGTGGAGGTAGGGCGAATCACCGAACAGGGAGGCATGGATTCGCGAAAAAGGAAGTCGCACGGCTCCGGCAGGTTCTTGTTGGTCTGGGTGAGCTCGAGCTGCAGCTGGAGGCGGGCGAGTGTGGCGGGGTCATTGAGATCCGGAAACGTTGCACCGTTGGGATTCTCGGGGTCGATCACGCCGGCCAGCGGTTGAGACACTGCGTTGCCCGCCTTGTCATGCCAAAGCGAAAAGTGGTCAATCTCGACTCTGCCAATACTCAGCAAAATTCGCAGAACCACATCACTGGTTGCCTTTAGTGCGTCTTTCGCAGTTTCTAACTCGTAATTCACGTAAGTAGTTGATGTTGAGGGCTCGTTATAGCGCAAATACGCTCAGGTTGTCCCCACAAAGCGAGTTTGATCGCGGTAGATTCGAGGTGGTGGTTGCTCAGGTAAAGACC
>DASZHC010000075.1:0-9555 GCA_035938215.1 Chthoniobacterales bacterium | reverse complement strand
GGAGGCGGCGGAAACAGAAACGCTACCTCTTGCCCCGAACGCGGGGGCGGCGGAAACAGAAACGCTACCTCTTGGCCCGAACGCGGAGGTGGCGGAAACAGAAACGCTACGTCTTGGCCCGAACGCGGAGGCGGCGGAAACAGAAATGCTACGTCTTGGCCCGAGCGTGGGGGCGGCGGAAACAGAAACGCTACGTCTTGGCCCGAGCGAGGGGGCGGCGGAAACAGAAACGCTACGTCTTGGCCCGAGCGCGGAGGCGGCGGAAACAGAAACGCTACCTCCTCACCCGAGTGCGGAGGCGGCGTAGCTACCTCGGTCCCGACAGGGCGCGAAAGCTTAGAAGTGACTTCCTGTGGTGAAGCAACGGCTGGCGCGGCCGACCCATCACGAACGCTGGAGTCAGTTTTGTTTGTTTCCCAGATAAAATCCTGGTTTTTATAAAAGTTTCGATGAGCAGAGTCGCCCACGGGCAGCATCGCATGAGCCGGCGGCGCAACTCCCGGCTGAAACACAAGCCACGAAGCGGCAAGGGTTAAGAACAATTTTTTGGTATACATGGCGTAATGAGTAACGTTTTTTAAGATTTTGGCATGCGAAATATGAAATTTACTATAAATTCCATATTTCTATGCGAGCTTTCTAATGTGGCCGTACTAAACGGGCTGATCTGCTCAAATGTCGAGTGGCAGTAAGCAAAGCGTTCTAGCAGTTGGAATTACGGGGTACGCCAGTGAAAACTGGAGCCGTTGTAAAAATAGTTGCTGGCGCGTCGGCTGGCCCCGAGAGCAGTTTCGCTGTTTTTCTCCCGTTTCCCCCAAACCGCATTGACTTCGCGACGATGCAGAGTGACTATCGCCGTCGTTCTGCGTTTTAGGGTAGAGACCTTTTAGCAATGATTGTTGGGAAGACGAAAAGGCCCAGGAATGTAGACGCAACAAGAGCGGCGGCAATCCTGTACGGCGACTGGGGAACGAGCAAGGCGTACGTCATCGGCTTGGCTTTTGCGGTCGCGGGATACAGTTCTTTCTGGCTGATAGCTGCGATGTGCCTCCTGACAGCGTTAGTTGGCGTCAACTACATGACCATCTGCCGCCATTATCCGGACGGCGGCGGCGTTTATGCCAGTGTCAGGCACCGTTCTGAGATCATCTCCATCGTAGGTGCATTCCTTCTGATCGCGGACTACATCGTCACTGCCGCTATCAGCGCACTTTCGGCATTTCAATATCTGGGCGTCAACCATCCCGAGCTGTTTGCAGGAGCTGCGGCGCTGACCATTGGTGGACTGAACTATTTCGGCCCCAGACACACTGGCGGCCTGGCGTTTCTCGTTTCTGTTCCCACTGCGATTGTGGTTGTACTTCTGGGAATTTTTACGCTGCCGCATTTGGGCGAGGCTCTGCACAACCTGAAGCCTTTATCAGGAGGCTTTTTTGCCAATTGGAATGGGTTCGTAGGAATCGTCCTAGCGCTATCGGGTGTGGAGGCGATTGCTAACGCGACGAGCGTCATGAAACTCAATCCAGACAGTTCGGATGATCATCCGAACGTCTCCAAGACCTCAACGCCCGCGATTGCCTGGGTGATGGTTGAGGTGTGCCTTTTTACGGCCCTCCTCGGCTTGGGAATGCACGCACTCGGCGGGCTGCAGGTTCAGGACGGTGATGTGAACGCACCGGGAAATCCCGGGGTCCGAGATTTCATGCTTAAGTACATGGCCCAGGTCTTTGTCGGTGGCGGGTTAGGTCCGCTTGCCGGGCACATTGCTGGCCTTATCGTCTCGTTTGTGATTGGTTTCCTGCTCTTATCGGCGGTCAACACGGCTATTGTCGATCTTATAGCCATCTCATTTTTGATGTCGCGTGATCGGGAATTGCCTGTCGCGTTTGAAAAGCTCAACCAATTTGGAGTTCCCTCTCTAGGACTTATTGTCGCCACAATCTTCCCCGCTATTCTGGTTGTTGCTGTCAGGGATATGGCCGGATTGGCAGACTTGTATGCCGTCGGCGTCGTCGGTGCGATCGCAACCAATCTCGGGGCCAGCTCGACGGATAGGAAGCTCGACCTCGCGCGGTGGGAAAGAGCCCTCATGTTCGGCACTTTTCTGGTGATGGCCGCCATAGAAGTTTCGCTGTTCGTTGACAAACCTAATGCCCGCCTCTTTGCGGCAACGGTTCTTGTGTTTGGGTTGATTCTTCGTGGTCTTGTGACAGAGAGGGCTCAGAAGAAAGAGCAACAACTCGCGGTCGCCAACGGGACAAAGCGCACGGAGACCCCAATTCCGTTCTTCCCTTCCGTTAGCGAAACTTCGGGCCCTCCGATCCTATGTGCCGTCCGGGGAATCGGCAGAACCCTCGACTTCGGAATTCAGCAGGCAAAAGAGACGAATCGCCCTCTTTATCTGCTATTTGTCAGGGAGCAACCCGTGCTGACGCCGGAAGATCGCAGGCGAAAATGGGTCGATGATGAGGAAGCAAGCAGCATTTTCACCTACGCCAAAAAAAAGGCTGACGGGCACACGCTGCTCCCCTGCTATGCGGTAAGTGATGCTGCCGCGGAAACGATCGCTGATATTGCGGCCACGGTTGGCGCGTCTCAGCTTATCCTTGGCGCTCCCCAGCGAAGTATGGTCGTGAATCTTTTGAGAGGTAATATCATTCGAAATATCTCAAGTATTCTGCCGGATGAGATCGATCTCCTCGTCTATGCTTAGGACGAGCGTCGCGATCAGATGAATATTGGGAAAACCAAGCGCCCCCGCAATGTCGACGCAGCGCGAGCTGCAGCGATCCTGTACGGTGACTGGGGCACAAGCAAGGCGTACGTCATCGGGTTGGCGTTTGCTATCGCAGGATATAGCTCATTCTGGCTGATCGCGATGATGTGTGGGCTAACGGCACTTGTTGGCTTTAACTACATGATCGTCTGCCGGCACTACCCCGACGGCGGGGGCGCTTATGCGAGTGTTCGCCACCGCTCTGAAATAATATCTATTGTCGGAGCTTCTATGCGGTGGGCGTGGTGGGCGCCATCGCAACAAACCTTGGAGCGTCATCAACCGACCCCAAGCTGGATTTGAAGCGCTGGGAACGCATTCTGATGTTCTGCACATTCATCGTGATGGCGGCAATTGGGATCTCGCTTTTCATCGAGAAACCGAATGCCAGGCTGTTTGCAGCAACTATACTTGTATTCGGCCTGATCCTGCGCGGATTGGCAAGTGTGAGAGCCGAAAGAAAGGCCGCAGCTCGCGCCATATTTTCATATGCCAAGGAAAAGGCATCTGGTCACACCATGCTGCCTGCCTATGCCATTAGCGACTCCGCGGCTGATACGATCGTTGACATTGCGGCAACCGTTGGCGCCTCCTACCTGATAGTTGGTGCGCCCCAGAGGAACATGCTTGTTAACCTTCTGCGGGGAAATATCATTCGCAACATTTCAAGCATTCTGCCCGAAGAGATCCACCTCTTGGTTTATGCTTGAAAGAGAGCGAAAAACTTCCTGAAATGGCCGGTCAAAGAGCGTACATTAGCGACGCTCAAGATGCTAGACGAATTAACTCACATCCCGATCGGTATTCACAATCCGAAATAAGAATCCCTATGTTGCATATTATCTGGTCCATTATTTTAGGCTTTATTGCGGGTGCGATCGCCAACTTCATCATGCACACCCATATGGGGTTTATCCTGACAACCTTGCTAGGTATTGTCGGATCAATCGTTGGAGGACTCATCGCGCGGTTGTTTTCGAAACCTGCGGAAGGTTCCTGGTTTCACCCGGCTGGTTTAATTCTCTCAATTATCGGCGCAATTATCGTCCTTTTCATCGTTGGCAAACTTGCCTGATTATTCTGCATAAGTCCTGATTCTGTTCTTCCAACCCGGAAGCCAACGCGACTCGCCTCTCTCCGGAGGCGAGTTTTTTACTCGGCGAGTCAGAATCGCCTCGGCTGCACGGCGAAACTCTACAAGAGCGGGTCCTTCGCCCATCGCTTCCAGGACCTGAAGCAAGCCCCATCCCTCGCCTTTATACCTCTCGCTCTCGAGAGTTCCCTCGCCTTTGAAATTTACATAGTCGACCAGTGCGTACGGGCCCAAAGGCTCGGCGGCAACGCGATAAAAGTTTCTTCGAATTTTCCCTCTTTCTCCTGCCTGCGCGGCCCCGAGCATTTTCGGCAGCGCAGCTTCCAGTCTGCCCGCGGCGAATCTTGCCTGCAGAGGCACAGTACGGGCAAGAAGAGATCTCAGTTCTTCCATTCGCGGGCTCTTCTGATCGGCTAGAAACCGGACTCGATCCGGCCACGGACACGACTCGGAATTCATCAGCCAATTCGGAATCTTGACTCCGTTGGCTGCAAGAAACCGAATGAGCAGCGGAAAGCTTTCTTCGAACGGGCCCCTTCGACCGGCAGGATACCAGATGAAATGTCCAATACCGAGGGAAGCAAACTCTTCACCGTAATTCCAGGCGGTTAACCCAGCAATCGTCTGTCCCGATTCATTTTGCCAAATTTTCGCCCCGATTCGTGCGGCTTGTTGATCCGACAGCCGGATCGATTGCGCATGCGAGTTCATCACAAGCCCGGCGACGATCGCCGTCACGATGACCAATCGAAACAGCACCGGCTTGAAGCTTTCGCTCGGCAACTGATGGTGGAAGCTTCTCAAGGCGTTGGAGGGGCGTTGCTTGCCACGCCCGGAAGCGCGGTAAAGGACAATTTGGCCGGCTTTGGGGAATTCGCGGGAGTTGCAAGCAACTCCCCTCCAAACAAGCCCATAAGTTTTTTCTGTATCCGCACATTAATCATTAGGTGGTTTTGCTTTTCAAGGATTCTATTGGAACCAGTGCGGCATGTCATTCTGGATACGGATATCGGTACGGATGTTGACGATCTTCTGGCGCTTGTGTTCCTGGCTCATGCGCGAGAGCTGTCTTTGAAAGGGGTAACAACTGTCTATGGAGATACGCTGCTCCGCGCAAGAATCGCAGCTACAGCCTGGCAACGGACAGGCAATCCAGAGATTCTTATCGTTCCCGGAGCGACCGATCCGCTGTCGGGACGCCAAATCTTCTGGTGTGGGCACGAGGGTGAAGGTATTCCATCTCTGGAGACTGCTTCGGTTGATCGGAGCAGGACAGCTGAGCAATTCTTGATCCAGAATTCTCATCTTTATTCCGGCGAGCTGGAGATCCTGGCTATTGGGCCGTTGACGAATATCGCAAAAGCGATCCTGGCTGACCCCGGGTTCGCGTCGCGTGTGAAAAGATTGTATCTCATGGGTGGCGCCTATTGGTTAGATTATTCGGAACACAATATCGAGTGTGACAATGTAGCAGCCCGAATTGTATTCGATTCCGGTATGCCGGTTACCGCTATCGGCCTGGATGTGACACTGCGGATAAGCCTAACAGAGCGAGAGCTTCCTCATATCACACAACTACCAAACGGTCTTGGGCCCCTGCTTGAGAACCAGATTCGAATATGGTGGAACTATCTCGGGGTGAATCATAACCATCCTCATGATCCGTTAGCCGCCTTGGCTATGGTTCGACCCGATTTGTTCTCATTTGAGAATTGCGAGATCAGGGTGAATATCGAGCAAGAATTAGCCGGGTGCGTGGAGCGATCCGACAACCCGAAGGGAAATGTGCGTGCGGCGTTTGATCTTTGTGTAAACGGTGCCGAACAGGCGCTGTGGGGTTACATCGCCGGCTAAGACCGCGGCCGCTTTGCCCAATTGGCGTTGCTCCCAACGCGACCTTCGGATGCTGAGCCTACTCGCGCGTTATTGTCAGAGCTTGGTAGGGTCCGATCGCCGAGCGGACCGGAGTCCCAAAGCCACACAGCGCAAAACGCGGTCGCCTCGGAGATGCGACCCTACCTGCCCTGCGTGCTCGGGACAAGCGGCAGGCCATGGAACTGAGAATCGTCGCAAACCACATCAAAACCGACAGATAGTCGCACAAACCGCCGAAGAAAGCATTCACTCTGTTCTGCCCGGATTTAAGTCCCATTTTCTTCCGAGCCGCTTCCTGAGCGGCTCAAGAGCCTGGAAATTTCGCGAGTGCTTTGGCTCGTGAAATTTCCAGGCTAGCTACATCTTGTTTTGTTGCCACGACTGTTCAATGGTCTTTGCTGCTTTTTCGGCTGACATATTCCCGGCGGCGACGTCGGCGCTGGCATCGTTAAAGACGCGACCTGTGTCAGGTCCAAGCAATTGGTCCATCGCGATCTGAATCCATTGCGATTTTTCGACTTCTGACGCGATTTGTTTTTGGAACGGATCCTTGATCACATCCGCGGTCCCTTTCACCATTGGGATAAATAACCCTTCCTCGGCAATCTTGCTCTGGATCTCTTTCCCGAGCCAGACTTTCATGAAATCCATCGTCTCTTTTGGCGCCTCCTTCACCACAAGCCAACCATCTACGCTGGCAAATATATCGTTCGCATGCCCCTTCCCGTCCTTGACCTCCGGAAAGAAAATCCATCCAATCTTCTCGTCGGGAAGCCCTTTCCCATCAGCCGAATCGGATCTGCCCTCTGTGAGATCCCACGTGCCCATAAGGTGGAATGCTGTCTTCCCGTCATGAAATGTTCCTGCTGATTCCGCGTATGTGTTTGCCAGGTAACCTTTCTGAAATGGCTGCAGCGCCGCGAAATCCTTGTACATTTGAAAAGCCTTGATCACATCCGGACCGGCGAACCCGCCATTTTTGCCTTCGTAAGCAGCCTGCATCCCCTCCTTGCCCATAATGCGCATCATCAAAAACGTGGGATAAAAGTGCAGTGGCCATTTGTCCTTGCCACCAGCGGCGACTGGCGTTACACCCGCAGCCAGGCACTTCTTCACCGCCTCAACGAAGTCGTCCCAGTATTTTATCTTCTGCGGATCGACTCCCGCTTTCTGGCAAAGCTCCTTATTGTACCAGAATACTATCGGGCCCACATCATTGGGCAGTCCATAAGTCTTACCCTGAAAGCTAAAATTTTGGATACCGGCAGGGTAAAACGTATCTTTAAATCCGCCCTCAGTGATGGCCTTGGTAATGTCCTGGCAGACACCGGCGCTTATTTGTTCAAACATCACGCCCCCACCCCAGCTGTGAAAGGCGCTTGGGCGGTCTTTCGACTGCAACAGGGTCGGCAACTTGGCTTTGAAAGCCTCATTTTCGAGGTACTCAAATCGGACCTTAACCCCGGGGTGAGCACTTTCATACCGGTTGGCCGCTTCCTGCCAGATTGCGAGGGTCTTCGGAAGCTTTTGGAGATGGAGGATTTTGACAACAGTTTCGGCGGACGCGGACCATGACAAGGATCCGACAAGAGCAAACGCTAAGACACGTATAAATTTCATGGTTGCAGGGGGGAGAATGAGTGAGCAAGTCTGAAAAAAACGGGTGCAGTTATACTCGAAGGAGGCATCCAAGCGGTCAAGTCGAAAACTATTTTGCAAAAGCAATCGATTGCTTCGGCTTCGTAAACCCTTGCAAATCAGTACAAGCTTGTGGATTCGGAATAATCTGAGATAAAAAATCAGGTACCTGAATTCTTCATGTCCGCTCGAGGCCCAGCAATTATCCGAAACATAAACCGATTTGATGTGCTTCACACCATACGGTTACACGACAATCAAATCTCTCGTTCGGAGCTATCGAATTTGACCGGTCTTAGTCAGGCGACGATTTCCAGCATCGTTGGTCATTTGATCGCCGAGGGAGCGTTGATCGAGGACGATGCTTACGATCTGGGAGCAAGAGGCCGCGGGCGCCCATTAGTGATGCTTCGCCTGAATCCGAACTACACGCATGTCGTCGGAGTCAAGATTGCGACTCACCAGATCGTCTTCTCGGTGACCGACTTTGTCGGCAACGTCTCTGCATCGGATGAAATCCCGGTAGGACCGCGGAAACTGACCCCTGGCCAGATGGTTGCTTTCATCGTACGCGGCGTTCGCACCTGCCTGAGGAAGGCAAAGAAAAGCATTGCGGACGTCAGCGGAATCGGGGTCGGCCTGCCCGGCTTTGTTGATTCCAATCGTGGTCTTGCATACTGGAGCCCGGTATTTGAGAACCCCAACGTTAATTTTCGCGAACTGCTGCAGGCGAAATTTGAGATCCCGGTTTTTGTCGAAAACGATGCAAATCTTGTTACCCTTGCCGAGCTCTGGTTTGGGATGGCAAAAGGCCTCCAGAACGCCGTAGTGGTTACCATCGAGCACGGCACTGGCAGCGGCTTGATTTTTGATGGGAAGCTTTATCGCGGTGCCGACGGGTTGGCCGCCGAATTCGGCCATACCAAACTTTTCTTTGAGGGCCCCTTGTGCCAATGCGGAGAGCACGGCTGCATGGAAACACACACCGCCGCCTTCGCCATTCTCCACGAAGCCGCCAAGGCTGGATTTCGCGTACCAAAACACGCTCTCGACTACCATGAGCGATCAAGTCTGTTGCAAGCCATCATTTCGAAAGCCGAAGGAGGCGATAAGGCGATGAAAAGGATCTTCGACCAGATGGGACGCTACCTGGGTCTTGGCATCGCTAATCTGGTTAATCTGTTGAATCCCCAGCGAATTATAATCTGTCAGGGCGCCGTTCGATGCGCCCACCTCTTTGAGGACTCCCTGCGCTCCACAGCCGAGCGTCTCGTACTTCCTCCGTTGCAGCGAAATTTGGAAATTGTGATTCATCATTGGGGTGATGAGGTCTGGGCCCGTGGCGCGGCAAGTCTGGTTCTTCTTGAACTGGATCAGCGGGGACGCTCGGAGATGCCGCGAAATCCCTCCTTCCGCGGGCGGGATGCTCCTCACTCAAGCCTTGCATCCAGACCCTTTTGAAGCCAACGGTATACCTCCTACTTGTAACTCGATGCAAAAGACTGCGAGAAAGGCAGAGACGCGGAGGATATTGATTTCGAACGAGAGCGGACTTCATGCGCGACCAGTAAGCGAACTGGTGCGCTGTGCCGTACGCTTCAAGAGCGAAATCACGATTATGGCGAATGGGAAAAAATGTTCCGCAATCAGCATCATGGACATAATGACTGCAGACATCCGCAAGGGAACCGAGATATCGGTCACGGCGGAAGGCGTAGATGCCGATAAGGCTTTGGAAGCGATTGAAAAGTGTCTGAAGCAACTCGCCGAAAAAGGCTTTTGAATCGGACCGCCACTCCTCGGACGCGATAACTTCGACAAACAATTTTCCTGAAGTACCCAACTTGCGAACTTAGGTTAGCTTGTCCGGTATGAGCGGAAACGCCTTCCGAACAAAGAGGAAGAGCAATCTCCTCACCCATCGCCGACCCCTGCTCAACGCGATGTTCGCTCCTGAATCTGTTGCCGTGATTGGCGCGACGGAAGCCCCGGGGAGCGTCGGACGCGCCCTGGTGGAAAACCTCAAAGCCTATGATCGACCGGTCTACCCGGTAAATCCGAAGAGGAACAACGTGCTCGGTCTGCGTGCTTTTCCGACTTTGAACAACTTCTTGCCGCCTTTCTGGAGCCGATCGAATCCCGTGGACCTGGCTGGCGATGCGTTACTTCGGTC
>DASZHC010000074.1:0-2934 GCA_035938215.1 Chthoniobacterales bacterium | reverse complement strand
CATGAGCTTTACAGCACAGCGGGCGTCCTGGTGGTGGACGCTGAAGGACACGGAATCATTTCAGCGAAAATCGCATCCACGGTTCACGACACGTTTCACGCCCTTATGCTTGCCGAACTCGATTACCGGGGAAAAACGACTGCGGAGCTGTTTGAGAGGATCAACTTGCGATTGGCCCTGTCCGTCACCGCTCGTAATGCCCTGGGGAGAAGCGAGAAAGAGAGCGCGCAGGAAATTGCGACCATGCTTTACGGCGAAGTTCGCCCTTATGGACATTTTCGATTCGTGAATTTTGGACATCCACCACCGCTGGTCTTTTCGGCCGAATACCGCAAGTTCATGGACATTGATAAAAGCCGGATGGTGCAATTTCTGCCGCTCGGACTGCAGCTTGCCGAAGATGATCCGGATCGCAACAGGTACCTTTCCCTGGAACCCCGGGAGAGGCGGGCAAAATCCTCGGATGTGGCAGAGCTAACGCTGCTGAGTCCAGGGGACATTTTCTTTCTTTACACCGACGGGGTTTACGACGGAAGCGGCAAGGAGGAACGACAGCAGCTTGAAAACGTCATGCGCGAGCACAACCTGCTGCCGCCAAAAGACATTTGCAATGCACTGCTCGAATACGCTCTCAAACGAGACGATCGTCTGCGACAGATTGGCGAGGAAGATCGTATTGACGATAAAACGGTTTTTATCATCAAGCGGAACTGACGAAAACAAGGGCGGGTGGCCTTCTGCTCCGCTCAGGGTACACGAGCGTGCCCCTCGCAAAGACCACTCGGGGTAAACCGAACTTCCGTTTTTCAGCCGACTATATCTTTCGCTATCGGAATCCGCAGGCTATTATGGATGCATTCGCGAATCTGCGTAATGGTACCTGAATCGTTCTTGGGGGGAGGCAAACGTCGATGCCTTTGGAAATAACGCAGCGGGAGATGAATGGAATCTACCTTCTGGCGCTCAACGGGCGTCTTGCGCTCGGCCAAGAGAGCAGCGGGTTGCTTACCATGATCGACAATCTCCTCGCATCCGGCGCCACACGGATTGTCATTAATCTGGAGCAAGTCAATTATGTCGACAGCGCGGGCCTCGGCGCGCTGATCGAAATGCAGCGGAAGACAAAAGCCAAAGGCGGAAGCCTCAAGCTTTGTCATCTCCGCCCGAATTTGACGCGAGCGTTGGAAATGGCCCGGTTGCTGCCGATATTCGAAACGTGTCCCACCGAAACTGCGGCCGTTGCAAGTTTCTGACGACGGCCCGCTGGCCGCGAATCAATTCTCTAAAAAAGGCCTTTGGTCGAGCGCAATGAGATCGACGGTAACGCTGCACGTAGTTTCGAGCCTTGATGGCTTCATCGCCAAGAAGGACAACAGCGTTTCGTGGATGGACAGTTCTGACGTCTACGAACCAGGGGTTACTGACTACGGCGCTGAGGTCCTCCAGTCGATAGACTGCTACGTGCTAGGTTCTCGCACCTATGAGCACGCGCTGCAACTCGGCTGGCCCTATGGCGATACTCCGACCATTGTGATCACAAACAGAGAGCTGCCGTCCACGAGGAAGAGCGTTGAGTTCTATTCGGGCGACCTCAAAAGACTGGTGGGTGAGATCCTCGCGCCTCGATACGGAAACATCTGGCTGGTGGGAGGGGCCATGTTAGGCCAGAGTTTTCTCAGGCTCGGTTTGGTGGATGAAATCAGATTGATGATAGCTCCGGTCATATTGGGTGACGGACTGCGCCTATTCGGTGATTCCGGTACGGAGCAGAAGTGGCATCTGAAGAACGTAGTCGCGTACAAGAACGGCTTTGTTGAGTTATCGTACAGGCGCCAATCAACCGACAGGACGATGGGGACAGACGAGAAGTTTCCCTTATCATGAAAATCTCCAAAGCGCTTGCAGGCCATGGCGGGTGGCAGCACCTATCAGGGTACTCCGTGCGCCGTGATACAATCCTTTCATGGGAGTTATCATCAAAGACCCCGATATTCTCGGCGGAACCCCTGTGTTCCGTGGAACGCGAGTCCCCATCCAAACTCTCTTTGACTACCTCGAAGGCGGAGAGACCATCGAAGAGTTTCTCGAGGGGTTTCCCTCTGTGTCGCGCGAAGCTGCTGTCGCCGCTCTCGAGGAAGCAAAGCGTCTTCTACTCGCGCGTTCCTAAATGCGCGTCCTGATCGACGAATGCATCGACGAGCGATTCCGCAATTCGCTGATCGGTCACGACTGTCAAACAGCCCGCTACACGGGATTGGCAGGACTTAAGAATGGCGACCTTCTCAAAGCCGCAGAGGCAGCCAGATTCGACGTTTTCCTCACCGTCGATCAAGGTATCGAATACCAGCAAAACTTAACCGGGCGAAAGATCGCAATTATCATTTTCCGTACGAAGTCCAACCGTCTGTCTAACCTCTTGCAACTTGTGCCCGCTTGCCTTGCGCATATCGAATCCATTCAACCAGGTCAAATCGTTAGCATTGAGGCAACCGGGCCCTGCGAGGGTAAACCTATTTATGAAGAAGGAATATGATTTCTCCAAGCTGACGCGCGTAAAGAACCCATACGCGAGCAAGAAGAAGGCCGTCGGAATCAATTTCAGCCCCGAAGTAATAGACTACTTCAAGGAACTAGCAGATGAGACGGGACTTACTTGCCAGAAACTGATCGACCTTTATCTACTGGACTGCGCGAAACGGCACAGGAAGATATCACTAAAATGGGTAGCGTAAGGAACCGGTTTTTCGACTACGAGAAGAGTTTGCGTAGCAGGCTGGGGGTTTCTGGTTTGGATTTGCGTGCGGGCTCGGGGGCGCTTGCGGCGGCGGCTTTGTTCGCGGTTTCCGGTGATGGAGACGGCTCGGGTGCGGCACCCTTGAGGAATTCGTCGAGCTTTAGGAATTTGCGGCCGAGGGCGCTGCTGTAGGAGGACCA
>DASZHC010000073.1:0-4056 GCA_035938215.1 Chthoniobacterales bacterium | reverse complement strand
CGAACTGAAATTCCGACTCCAACGCATCAAATGGCTCAAAAAAGAAGCTCACTCACTTAATCTGGAACTCGTTGCCGCTCAGTAGCTTCCACCACCAGTTCCTGGAGAGCAGGCTCGCCAATGCATCAGGCCGAATCGAGTTCATCATTTTCTTAATTATGGACTGGTTGTTCGCTTCCGGCTGCTCCCCACCCCGCCTCTCGACGACGCAGTTGCCTTCAGCTACGGACAGCCAGTGCTCTGTCCGACGGGGACTTTCACCCGCTGTTGGTGCGCACTCTCAGGCGCACTAGGGACGCCCTTGTCGCCAGGGCAGTATGGAAGCGTAGGCTTCAACGCATCCCAGTCAACGAGGCAGTAACAGATCTGACTTCTGGCGATCGCGACGCCTGGACACCTGACTTGGTGTCCGTGCCGGGAGAAGCTTTGGCAAATAGCCGTGAGACGATTCAAAACACTCAAGCCTCTCTTCGAGATCGGTCGCACTGAATGAACGTTTGCAAAGGTCAGCAAGATTGCTGCTGAATTCGGCAAACATCCCTCGACGATATATCGCTGGATAGAAGACTAGGAGCGCGCCGAGCGCCTTTTCGTTTGAGAGGAGCGCGATGTCGCGCTGAGTGGGTTCGTCTCCCCAAGTGGGAGCTGCGCCACGCAAACATCGATCCGCGGTTCGCTCGAAACGCTCGAGTTATAGCCAAGACCGCCGATCCATTCAATACGCCAAGGCAGGTCGTCGTCAGGGAACTCATCTATTGCATAAACAGGGCTCCCAATCAGCAAATCATAACCGACCGACTTTCGCCGTTCGCAAATAATGTGCTACCGTTCGCACTCAATTTGCGCGGAGCAGCGCCCATATTCGCAAATAATTTGCAACTTTACACTACGCCGGAGCCGACCGCATCAACCGTTCCGGAAACTTCGTACCCGACAACACAGGGAATCCTGGGCGAATCAGGATACAAACCCTGGCGCGCCATAATGTCGGCAAAATTGACCCCGCTGGCCCGGACCCGAATCCGGATCTCGCCCCACGCCGTTGGATCGGCGGATTCACGGAGTTGCAATTTGTCTGGGCCACCGTGACCGACGATGAAGATTTGTTTTCATTCTTCAAGAATAAACGCCATCTCGAGAGCACCTGAACAAGTATTCACGAAAAGCAGGCTCATCCGTCAGGCTCGCGGCACGAGTGAATGTTCTTTGCGCTTCGTCCCTGAGGTTCAGAAGTCAATGCAGATGCCCACGTGCCGACCAATGGGGTTGGTCATCGTCAGAAATTTTCATTTCAACGGCTCAGAGCAAAATCGTAAGACGTAACCGGAGAATTTCGAGTGAGCGAATACCAGTATTACGAATTTCGGACGATAGATCGGGGCTTGACCGAAGCCGAGATGGACGCGCTGCGTTCTATCTCGACAAGGGCAGAGATTACTTCGACTAGTTTCACCAACCATTATGAATGGGGTGACCTCAAAGCGGATCCACTCAAACTTCTGGAAAACTACTTCGACGCATTTGTTTACGTGGCGAATTGGGGACACCGGCATTTTTTCCTTCGTCTTCCAGAGAGTTGGTTCGACTACAAGGAACTCACAAAATGGCTACCGGGTGAGGCAGCATGGGTAAAACGAACCAACAAAAACTTGATTGTTGGATTTGAAGCCGAAATCGACATGGAAGAATGGGATGACGGCACCAGCTGGATGGGGTCGCTCGTCTCCGTGCGCTCGGATTTGCTCCGTGGCGACCTTCGCTGCCTTTACCTCGGCTGGCTGCTTTGCGTGCAAAATCAAGAGGTTGCCGACAAAAAACCGTCACCGCCGGTCCCCCCTGGTCTGGGCCAATTATCAGCGTCTCTCGAATCATTGATCAATTTTCTCGATATCGATGAGGACCTCGTCGCGGTTGCTGCAGTGACTTCCGAGCCGTTGAGCGCCGACCCAAGTCCTGATTACTTGAACATCTGGATTCGAAGTCTCCCGGAAAACGAAAAGAATGATCTGCTCGTAACTGCAGTGTCAGAATCCGGCGATCGCTGGAGGAATGAACTTTTACGCCGGTTCTATCGCGAGAATAAGCCGCCCACTTCGCCGGCGATCGTCGCGCCGCAGTCGACAGCCGGCGACTTGCGGTTAGCTGCCCAGGCGCGCGCGGAAGAAACGGCTCGGCGGATCGAAGCCGATCGAATCATCAAAGCAGCACGGGAGAAAGAAAAGGACGCGGCAGAGCGCGCACGATATCTCGACCTACTGGCAAAGCGCGAGGCAGCAGTTTGGGATGATGTGTTAGCCTGTATCCAGACACGACAGCCGAAGGGGTACAATCAGGCGATCCAATTGCTGATCGATCTACGCGATCTCGCTATTCGGAAGAAGCATGAGGCGGTATTCCAGGCCAAAATTGAGAATCTGCGAGTGAAACATGCCGCAAAGGTCAGTTTTCTCCAGCGGCTCGAGAGAGCAAATCTATAGCCCAATTGCCCCAACTTCACTCCGTCCGGGTCGACGCACATTGCCAAATGAGCGGATTCTTCCGGAGTATCCAACGGCGGTCGCAGAACACTGACGCTCGATGGCAACATCAGCCTGCACGTGACGGCGCATCGTAGGGATGTCATCGTGCCGGTCTATCGTGCGCAAAGGATTAGATCGGACGCGTTCTTATCTCCCATCCGGTCGGCTCGCAATATGAAACTATTCCTGCTTGTTCGTGGACATCCAAATAGCAAAGAGACGATTGGAAGAGATATTGGCACCAGGACCAGGTGTGCCTGACGTCGATGCTATCTTGAGCGTCGTGTTCAGCCAGCGGTGTGTAAGCGATTCCCTCTCTCCCACCTCGGTGCAGGTTCAGGACATAGGTAACACAATAGGTTCAAGACATAGGTAACACTTGAAAGGCAAAAGCGGCGTAGAAAAGGGCCGGTAATGCCGTGGAAAAAGAGTGAACCTATGGACCAAAGAAGAGATTTTGCGCTGAAGGCGTTAGGAACGCTGAACTTTCGAGCGTTGTGTGAAGAGTATGGGATCAGTACAAAGACCGGTTATAAATGGCGAGAAAGGTTTTTACGCCAAGGAGGGGTTTGGGGAGCAACGGAACGCGTTCCATAACTGCTCCGTTGCTCCCCAAACCCCAAGATTGATAACGTTGATCCCCTTGTACCGAGTTCCGTTGGTCGGGTTGAACGGCAGGAAACTCGTGCCCGGTCTCCACGGTTTCTGCCATGGGGCAGTGCCGTTTCTGATCTGTTCAATGAGCCGCGAGGCGACGTTCTTAACAAAGGCGTCGTTGTTCATTTCTCTGACTCAAAGTCCTCTACGCTCTCACGAGCGCTCTTTGAAAGAGAGCGCGTCTTCGACAAATGCCCCCATTTCCTTTGCCTCCTCCATGCTATAGGTAGTTTCATCCGCTAGATCTTCCTGCGGTTCGCTATTGTCCTTCATCTCATATACCCCTTTCTTGGCCGCTACACTTTAGGAACACTACTAAACCACTTTTTCACGCTCCACACCCAACAAAACCCCAGCCATCCTGCCCAAAACAACACGTACCAGCGTATTTCACTGCCCCACCTACACAACCAAGCCGCCACACAAAAAAGAAGAGTTAATCCTATTGCCATCAACCCGGCCTCCAGACGACTGCTTTTCCAGACTTTTCGCACCACCACATAAAACAAACCGGATTTTACCAGCACACCTAGAAGAACAATCAACGCCTGAACAACCTCACTATCCATATCTCACTAACGTTTCTACTTATCGTGTTTTTGTACGGCCAGAAAAAACTTGTCCCCGGTTCTTAGGAGTTCACAGGGATCAGGTACTGAGGAGATCCTCGGGAAGCCGGTAATGATGCCAAGCGGCGATCTGTACCCCAGCATTGATTACTGGATGCCGCATTAACAACTCAAAATGCTCGTACCAGTTATGCTCCTCGGAACAGGTTGCGAAACTGCCGCGCGCCAAGTCCAAGGCCGCCTGGGTCATTTTCCCAAAATGCGCCTCCGCCTCTTTACCCAACGCCTGGTTCGAGCCTACGTATCCTTCG